>JBBSHC010000218.1:0-6269 GCA_038253425.1 Leptolyngbyales cyanobacterium
GATGTCGCGATCGTGAGTGCGGTGATTGCCTTGGTGCAAGGGTTAAACCTGAGCGTGGTCGCAGAGGGCGTCGAAACGCACGAACAATTGACCTACCTGCGATCGCTTCACTGCGAAGAAATGCAAGGCTATCTTTTCAGCAAACCCATGCCGTCAGAAGATGCCACCGAGTTTCTGCGAACCTATCGGCTGCAAGCCTTACTCACACTGCCGCATGAACATCCACCGCTGCTGCAAACCCTGACAATGAGACACGTCTGAGGGCAGGCGATCGACGTTACAATTGATAGGTTCTACAGGCTGAATCCTCCCGCCGCTAGACCGTTTGCAGCATTCGGTCGCATGGAGCGGTCGCCTACCGTTGATAGGAGCTAATGGCTGTGGTCGCATCCGTGTCTGCCAATGTTTACGAAGCCCAAACCCAGGCGATCGCCCGCCAACTGCTCAGTGCGACCCGCGAAAACCGTTCCTTTTTCGCCCAAATGCGCGACCAGATGCGGTGGGATGACAAATTGCTTGCCTGGACGATGGGCAATCCGGGCTTGCGGGTGCAGTTGTTTCGCTTCATTGACTGTCTGCCCTCACTCCGCAGCAAACCCGAAATCGCCCGCCACCTTCAAGAATATCTCGGCGATGCTACTGTTGAGCTACCCGCTGCCCTTAAGGGGATGCTTAACTTTGCCAATCCCGACTCTGTACCGGGACAGTTGGCGGCAACCACCATTTCTACCGCTGTTGAAACGCTGGCGCATAAGTACATTGCAGGCGAAACCATCCAGCAAGTGCTGAAAACGATCGAGCGTCTGCGGAAAGACAAGATGAGCTTCACGGTGGATCTGTTGGGCGAAGCGGTGATCACGGAAGCCGAGGCACAGTCTTATTTCGATCGCTACCTGGAGCTGATGGCGCAGTTGACCACTGCTGCAAAATCCTGGTCAAACGTGCCACAGATCGATCAAGCAGATGGCGAGGCATTGCCCAAAGCGCAAGTCTCTGTCAAACTCACTGCCTTCTATTCTCAGTTTGACCCACTGGATGTGGACGGTAGCCGCGATCGCGTGAGCCAATCCATCCGCCTGCTGCTGCGACGTGCCAAAGAACTTGGTGCTGCCGTCCACTTCGACATGGAGCAGTACACATACAAAGACTCAACGCTGGCGATTCTGAAGGATCTCCTGCTCGAAGACGAGTTCCGCACTCGTACAGATGTGGGCGTGACGCTACAAGCCTATTTGCGCGACAGTGAGCATGACCTGACCGAATTGATCGCCTGGGCAAAACAGCGTGGGACACCGCTCACAGTCCGACTGGTCAAGGGTGCTTACTGGGATCAAGAAACCATCAAGGCGGCGCAAAAAGATTGGCAGCAGCCTGTTTTCAACGATAAAGCCTCAACCGATGCCAATTTTGAAACAATGACGCGCCTCTTGCTAGAAAACCACGAGCATCTCTATGGCGCAATCGGTAGTCACAATGTCCGCTCTCAAGCCTATGCGATGGCGATCGCCGAAACCCTCCAGATTCCACCTCGTCGCTTTGAACTCCAGGTACTCTACGGCATGGCGGATAAGCTAGCAAAAGCGATCGTTGATAAAGGCTACCGTGTGCGGGTTTACTGCCCCTATGGCGAACTCATTCCAGGTATGTCTTACCTCATCCGTCGCCTGCTGGAGAACACCGCCAACAGCTCCTTCCTTCGCCAAAACCTGGAAGAACGCCCGATCGAGGAGTTATTGGCAGTGCCAGGGAGTCAGGAGGTGGGAGAGGACACGGGGACGCGGAGACATGGGGACGCGGAGACTTTAACTCAAAACTCAAATCTCAAAACTCAAAACTCCTCCCCCACTCCCCACTTCCAAAACGCCCCCGACGCAGACTATGCCGATGTTAAACAGCGCGATCGTGCCCTGCAAGCCATTCAAACCGTGCGTCAACAGCTTGGTAAAACCTACCAACCACTGATCAACGGCGAATATGTAGCAACTGAGACGCACATTGATTCCCTGAACCCGTCAAACTTCAGTGAAACAGTCGGTCAGGTTGGGCTAATCAATATTGAACAAGCCGATCGCGCAATGGAGGCTGCAAAAGCGGCGTTTCCGGACTGGAAGCGCACTCCGCCCGCAAAACGAGCCAGCATTCTCCGCACTGCTGCCGACTTGATGACCCAGCGACGCGACGAACTCGCTGCCTGGATGGTGTTTGAGACGGGCAAGCCCCTGAATGAGGCAAATGGTGAAGTGTCGGAAGCGATCGACTTCTGCCGCTATTATGCCGATGAAATGGAGCGGCTAGACGCGGGTGTTGCCTACGACTTTCCGGGTGAAACCAACCGCTACCATTACCAACCGTTGGGCATTGTTGTGGTTATTTCGCCCTGGAATTTTCCGCTGGCAATTCCCACTGGAATGGCGGTGGCGGCACTGGTAGCGGGCAACTGTGTCCTGCTGAAGCCTGCCGAAACATCCAGCGTGATCATTGCCAAACTCACCGAAATTCTGGTCGAAGCAGGTATCCCGCAAGGTGTGTTTCAGTATGTTCCTGGTAAGGGTTCTACCGTGGGGGCGCATCTGGTCAAGCACCCACAGACGAACATGATTACGTTCACAGGCTCTCAAGAAGTGGGCTGTCGGATCTATGCGGATGCGGCGATTCTGCAACCGGGGCAGAGGCACCTGAAGCGCGTTGTCGCGGAGATGGGTGGCAAAAACGCGATTATTGTCGATGAGAGTGCGGATCTCGATCAGGCTGTGCAGGGCGTGGTGCAGTCTGCGTTTGGCTACAGCGGTCAGAAATGTTCTGCCTGTTCGCGAGTCATTGTACTAGAGCCGATTTATGACCTGTTCCTCCAACGGTTAGTCGAAGCAACTCGATCGCTCAACCTGGGACGCGCCGATCATCCCAGCACTCGTGTCGGTCCCGTGATTGATGCCGCTGCCCGCGATCGCATTCTGGAATACATCGAGAAAGGACGGCAGGAATGTGAACTCGCGTTAGAAATGCCTTCGCTTGAGGGCGGCTATTTCGTAGGACCTGTTATTTTTCATGATGTGCCACCCACTGCAACGATCGCCCGTGAAGAAATCTTTGGTCCCGTGCTGGCAGTGATGCGCGCCAAGGGGTTTGATGAAGCGTTAGATCTGGCAAATGGCACTCAGTTTGCCCTTACAGGCGGACTCTACTCCCGCACGCCATCGCACATTGAGCAGGCACGCGCCGACTTTGAAGTGGGCAATCTGTATATTAATCGCGGCATTACGGGGGCGATCGTCGCACGTCAACCGTTTGGTGGTTTCAAACTCTCTGGCGTTGGCTCCAAGGCAGGCGGTCCCGATTATCTGCTGCAATTTCTGGAACCGCGCGTAGTCACCGAAAACATCCAGCGTCAGGGCTTTGCACCGATCGAAGGGGCAGACTAACACACCGACCGTGACTAACTTACCCGCAACAGAGGCACGCTCATGGTAACGACTCCTACCCGTTTTGCCATTACCTGGGACAAACTGCCCGATGACTTCGTATTAGACGATGACCCTGTGGACAACATCAACCAACCCCTGCTGTCCGCCGCCTTGAGTGAAAGCCTACAACTCAGCGGCAAACTGCCAGATCATGCGCTGACCACGACAAACTACGGCATCTGTGCCACAGTGAATCAAAAAATTGTCGTCAAAGCACCTGACTGGTCATACATTCCTGCTATTCAGGTGCCGCGAGAGGATGTCGATCGCAGCTATACGCCACAGCTTCAGGGCGACGTTCCAGCCGTAGTAATGGAGTTTTTGTCGGCAACGGATGGCGGTGAGTATTCGGTTAAACCAACGTATCCACCGGGCAAATGGCTGTTTTACGAACAAATTCTGGCAGTGCCTACCTACGTCATTTTTGCATTAGACACAGGTGCGCTGGAGGTCTACCACTTAAATGAGGCTGGACGCTATCAGTTGAATACGCCTGGCACAACTAACCGCTACTGGATCGCTCAAATGAACCTGTTTTTGGGCGTTTGGCAAGGTACTCGCGAAAATCGCACCGGAAACTGGTTGCGCTGGTGGGATGACGCTAGAAATCTGCTGCCGTGGGGCTTTGAGAAAGCGGCACAGTTGCAACAGAGAGCCGATCGCCTTGCTGCTCAACTCCGGGCTGCTGGCATTGAACCAGAGAGCTGATATGGATCGATCCACCTTAGCAAGTGCTGAATGTGATGAAGCTTAAACACGCGATTAATTTGCATAAGGGACTAACAGCGGCGATCGTGGTTGGGCTAATGCTGGCGTACCAGAATTTTACCCTGGGTCCCTGGGTCTATCTGGCGCTGCACGGGAGCTACGGTTTTCTGTGGTTGCTCAAAGATCGGCTTTACCCCGACAAGCAGTGGGAGCAGAAAGTTTCGCTGGGTGCCGGGATTGCTAGCTTTGTCTTGCTGCTGCTTTACTGGGTCGCGCCGTTTCTGCTGATCAGCCGTGGTACAGTGCCGCCGTTGCCATTGGTGTCAGGAGCGATCGCGCTCAACATTTTCGGCGTGTTTCTGCACTTTGTCAGCGATGCCCAGAAGTACTATACGCTCAAGTATCGGTCTGGCTTGATTACGGAAGGTTTGTTTGCCCGTTGTCGCAACACAAACTATTTAGGCGAAGTGTTAATCTACCTGTCCTTTGCACTGCTGGCTCAACACTGGCTTCCCTTTGCTATTCTGGCGGTTTTCGTTGGTATCCTGTTTGTGCCCAATATGCTGAAGAAAGACCGATCGCTCTCGCGTTACCCTGAGTTTGCAAGCTACAAAGCGCGATCGGGCTTGCTCTTGCCGCAGTTCTTAGGGGCGACAAGTGCTACCGCAGACGGTATTGTACCGACTGCGGAGCCTTAACCACTTGAGTCATCTGCATGAACCCTTTTGTTAGCCAACCGCTTGTTAGGCACTCAAGCCCATTGTCTCCAACCTGGTTGCGGTGGCTTGTAATTGTTCTGATTGTCGTGGGAGTCGTCTTTCGCTTTGTCAACCTGAACCATAAGGTTTACTGGCATGACGAGGTGTATACGTCACTCCGAGCCGCTGGCTATACAGGACAAGAAATCGGGCAAGAAATCTTTCAAAATCAGGTTTTTACGCCGAAGGAGTTGCTGCGCTTCCAGCAGATCAAGCCAGAAAGTACGTTCACCGATACGGTGCGATCGCTGGCAGTGGAAGATCCTCAACATCCGCCGCTCTACTTTTTGCTCGATCGCGTCTGGGTGCAGTGGCTAGGCAAACCGCTAGAAGCAATCTTTGGCAGTCCGATCACTGCGCCACGACTGTTGCCAGTGTTCATCAGCCTGCTGTCGCTTCCGTTCATGTACGCTCTTGCTCAGGAGTTATTTGCGTCCCAGACGATCGCGCTACTGGCAACTGCCTTTCTGGCGCTCTCGCCCTTTGACATCCTCTTTGCTCAAGTCGCGCGCCAGTACAGTTTGCTTACCTTAGCCGTCATTGCCAGCCACTATTTGCTGATGCGAGCCTTGCGGTTGGCGAGCGTCTCAAAAATTCGCTCTCGTGATGTACTCAAACGTCCGCCCTCGGTTTGGCAACACTGGGGATTGTATGCTCTGGGAGTTACGGTCGGCTTGTATACGCATCCTTTTTTTGCGCTCACGCTGGTGGGGCATGGTGCTTATGTCGTATTGGAGGCGATCGTAGACGGACACCGCGACAGGCTCAAACAACGGCTGACTGGCTTTGGTCTCGCCTTAACGGCGGCTATTGTACTCTACGCACCGTGGCTTGTTGTGATGGTGCAGGGTTTTCAGCAGGCACTCGACACGACCAGTTGGGCCACCGCAGCAAGCTTCGACTATCTGCTGAAACTCTGGACGTTGAGCTTTACAGCGCTGTTTTTGGATCTCGATTTTGGCTTTGACAATCCCTGGACGTTTGCTTTGCGAGTACCGATCGTGCTGCTGATTGCGCTGGCGTTTTACACCCTGGTGCAGCGGTGTGATCGCGCTGTGTGGCTCTTTGTGCTGACATCGGTTTTGGTGCCCTTTTTAGCGCTGGCATTGCCAGACCTGATTGCAGGCAGTCGGCGATCGGCAGTCAGCCGTTACTTAATTGCCTGTTACCCCGGTGTGCAGTTAGCGATCGCCTACTTTTTGGCAACGCACCTCTGGCGATCCTCTGGCGATCGTTCATTCAAGCCAGTGGTAGGGCTGCACTCCGCTCCACGTCGTAGGTTTGACAGGCTAATTGAATGCAGACAATGGCTATGGCGCAGCGTACTTTTACTGCTTGCTAC
>JBBSHC010000219.1:0-6265 GCA_038253425.1 Leptolyngbyales cyanobacterium
GATCGTCACTCACGGTCACGAAGACCACATTGGCGGTATCGCGTTTCACCTCAAGCAGTTTGAAATTCCGATCATCTACGGTCCTCGTTTGGCGATGGCGCTGCTGAAGGACAAGCTCGATGAAGCAGGCGTTGCGAAACGGACTGAACTAAGAACGGTTGGACCCCGCGAGGTTGTGCGGTTGGGTAAATCGTTTTTTGTGGAATTTATCCGCAACACCCATTCAATGGCAGACAGTTTTACGGTTGCCATTCGTACGCCTGTTGGTGTGGTGATTCACACAGGCGACTTTAAAGTTGACCACACACCCGTTGATCACGAGTACTTTGACTTTCAACGACTGGCAGAATACGGCGAGAAAGGCGTTCATTGCCTGATTAGTGACTCGACCAACTCTGAAGTGCCGGGAAGTACGCCCTCCGAGCGATCGGTCTTTCCTAACCTGGATCGCGTTTTTGGTCAAGCACAGGGGCGGTTGTTGGTAACAACATTTGCCTCATCGGTACACCGGATCAACATGATCTTGGAACTGGCGAAAAAGCACGGACGGGTTGTTTCTGTTGTCGGGCGATCGATGTTGAATTTGATCGCTCATGCCCGCAAGTTGGGCTACATCAAGTGCGACGATGACCTGTTTCAGCCGCTGAATGTACTCCAGAAGCTATCGGATGAGCATGTTTTAATTCTCACCACTGGCTCTCAAGGCGAACCGATGTCTGCCATGACGCGCATTGCCAATGGGGAGCATCGTCAGGTGAAGGTGCGCGAGGGTGATACGGTTGTTTTCTCAGCCAATCCGATCCCTGGTAACACGATCGCGGTGGTCAATACCATTGACAAACTGATGATCAAAGGTGCCAAAGTCATCTACGGTAAAGAGCAGGGCATTCACGTCTCTGGTCACGGCTGCCAAGAAGACCAGAAGCTAATGATTGGTCTGACCCGACCCAAATTCTTTCTCCCAGTTCATGGTGAGCACCGAATGCTGGTCAAGCATTCTCAAACGGCTCAAAGTGTGGGCATTCCCGCTGAAAACATGGTGATCATCGACAACGGTGATGTGGTTGAGTTGACAGCAACCACAATGCGCGTCGCAGGTAAGGTGCCGTCTGGCATTGAGCTGGTTGACACCTCCCGTTCTGGCGTTGTAAACAACAAAGTGTTGCGTGAACGGCAGCAGTTAGCTGGCGACGGCATTGTTACTGTCGCAACTGCCATCGACTGGTCGGGAACGGTGATTGCTAAACCGCAAGTGCATCTAAGCGGTGTGGTGACATCGGTGGAACGATCGAAGCTGCAAACCTCGATCGAGAACTCGATCAACAACGTACTCCGCGATCGCTGGCAAGAGTTTGCTCGTCCAGTGGGCAATGATGGACAGATCGAAGTCGATTGGGTTGGTCTGCAAACCCAGATCGAGCGTGAAATTCAGCGATTGCTGCGACGAGAACTGCAAAGCAATCCGCTCCTTGTCTTCTTGATGCAAAACCCTGAAGCGCCACCTGTGAGAGAGGCAAGCCGTGATCGAAGACCTACGGCAGCGATCGCTTCATAAACCGTTGGCGATCACAAAGTAGTTTAAAACTAAAAGAGTCGAGGTTGCTTAAAGTGCCTCGACTCTTTTGGTTGATGACATTTGATGATGTTGCATTGCAGTTTTTGTCGCTGAACGGTTGAGCCAATTAAAACAAGCGTAATTTTTTATGCTACCGCGCGATCGTGGCTTGCTTGTTAGGCGGCTATCGGGCGACCTGCGAAACTGGTGGCAATTCCATTCATTGGGGAATGTATGATGTCAGATAAAAAAGGAACTGTTCGCCTTCACCGGGTGCTTAAAGCACCACCAGAAAGAGTCTATCAGGCTTTTCTCGATCCAAGTGCGCTAGAGAGGTGGCTACCCCCGTACGGATTCACTGGAAAGATCCACAATATGGATGCACAAGTTGGCGGTGGCTATCGTATGTCATTCACCAACTTCGGCACGGGAAGCAGCCATTCGTTTACTGCCAAGTACACCGAGCTTGTTGCTAGTCAGCGCATCCGACATACCGATAAATTTGACGACCCAAACCTCCCTGGTGAAATGCTTGTATCCATTGACCTAAAGGCAGTAGTTTGCGGAACTGAACTCGCTGTCCTTCAGGAGGGAATTCCATCAGCTATTCCTGTCGAATTATGTTATCTGGGTTGGCAGGAATCTCTTGAAATGTTGGTGCGAGTCGTCGAACCGGACATCCCTGATGGTGTGTAATGGTCATTTAAAGCTGTGTGAGCCACCGCCTAACCCTGGTGGAGCGGATGGTATTGAGATCTAGTGATCTGCCGCCGCTGACCAAGAACGTTCGCGTGATTCTTGTCGCACTAAGCCAGACATTGCCGCTTGCTGAAGCGACATAAACGCATTCAAGTCTCTTGTGTCGTACTTTGTTTGCAAGAGATAACGCAATTGGTCCTCGGCTTCAACCGTTAGGCACCCAGTTTTAAGCGCATGTTGGACGATTTCGCGGATCAAAAGCATATAGAACCTCGGACTTTTAGCTGCACAACGAAATCAGTATTTCAATTGATGCGATGTCTCTAAACGACTGCTGACACAGGCTGACTCTCTGTAAAGAACAGTGTATTTATCTTGCCTCACTCAATAACATAAGGCATTAGGGCACAATTTCTGTTAGCAGCGTAACTAAGTGCGGTTGATCTGGTGAGGTAACAGTTTTCTGTCCCCTTACCCATTCTTAACCTTACTGAATCTCTAAAGTGCAATTTGCGTGATGGCGATACGTCCAGAAAAGCACACCTCGACATCGCTACCCGGATCCCGTTGTCGGTTGGCGTACTCCCCAGCGTAATAAAAGGAATCACCTTCAATGCGGTAGTTGCTGGGTAAGGGCTGGGTGCAGGGTGTACAAAAGACCAATTCTGGCATCGGTGCGCCTAGCTCCAGTTGAGGTAGGTTGACGTTCCAAAACGTGCCAGGTTCCCAAAATCTAGAAAAAAGCTTAAGCAGAACGATTGTAGTCAGATGAGCTGCTAGATCCCAGTCGATCGGGCGGTTACCCTGACGATAATGCGAGATGGCAACGGCAGGAATGCGATAAAGCGCCGCTTCTCGTACCGCTGCAACGGTGCCAGAAATGTAAACATCTGACCCTACATTCCCCCCAGCGTTGATGCCAGACAGCACCCAACGGGTATCAGGCACCAGATGATTAAGGGCAAGACGCACACAGTCTGCCGGAGTGCCGCCAATGGCATACTCCACCTCCGATCGCCGTTCAACCTGAATGGGTTTTGTCGTTGTTACTTGATGCCCACAGCCTGATCGATGATCCTGGGGGGCGGCAATCACCGCTTTGTCTTCAAACTGGCTGACTGCCTTGAGCAGCGATCGTATCCCTGGTGCATCAATGCCATCATCATTGGTCAGAATCAAAGTCATACGGCATTCAGAGTGAAACGGTAGAAAAATGAGGCGTTTAATCTCCCAAATAAATATTTAATCCGCGTGCTGTTTTAACCAACGTACCTTCAGGATTCA
The DNA here is from genome assembly GCA_038253425.1 of Leptolyngbyales cyanobacterium. Taxonomy (GTDB): domain Bacteria; phylum Cyanobacteriota; class Cyanobacteriia; order Leptolyngbyales; family Leptolyngbyaceae; genus Stenomitos. The sequence goes on from JBBSHC010000219.1 coordinate 3,539, forward strand.
CAGCAGCATAGTGCAAAATGGCTTCACGGATGGACACACTTCTGACGTGCCGATTCTGCCAGGTGACCACACGATCGTACTTCTCTTCCGCGATTAGATCGACGGCTGCCACACCAAACGTTGCGCCAATGAGACGATCGAGCGGTGACGGTGTGCCGCCACGCTGAATATGTCCTAGAACCGTCACGCGGGTTTCAGCATCAATGCGGCTACAAATTTGCTTTGAGAGATATTGACCAATGCCCCCCAACCGACACTGCTCCATATCGGCATCCAGTGTGACCGATTCCCCCGCTTCCGTGCGGACTGCTTCCGCCACAATCACCAGGCAGTAGTTTTTGCCTGCCTCCTGCCGCTTTCTAATCGCTTGGCAAATGCCATCAATGGTATAAGGAATTTCGGGAATCAAGATAATGTCGGCTCCACCAGCAATGCCAGCACTGATGGCAATATGTCCCGCATCCCGCCCCATCACCTCTAGAATCATGACGCGACTGTGGCTGGCAGCGGTAAAGTGCAAGCGATCGAGCGCTTCTGTTGCAATACTGACTGCCGTATCAAAGCCGATCGAAAGCTCGGTGACGCCCACATCATTATCAATAGTTTTAGGAATACCGATCAGGTTCAAGTTGCCTTGCTGCGCCAGCTTTTGCAGAATCGCCAGACTGCCATCGCCCCCAATGCCAATGAGAGCATCTAAGCCAAGCAGATAATAGCCGTCGATGATTTCCTGGGAGCGATCGCGCAAGCTGCCATCCGGCATCGGAAATGCAAACGGGTTGCCCTTATTAGTGGTGCCCAACATCGTCCCTCCCGCTGTCAGAAACGGGTCTACTTTATCGGGGCTAAGACTAATCGCGTGCGGTGGACGAACCATCAATCCTTGTGTCGCCTGACGAATGCCAAGTACCTCCCAACCGTAGGTATTAACCGCTCGATGCACGACGGCACGGATGACGGCATTCAATCCAGCACAATCGCCGCCACTGGTTAAAATACCGATTCTTTTTTGCGTTCCCATATATTATTTAGCCAGAATCAAAAGCTTTCTGAAAGCTTTGTGCATAGTTCATAGCAGCGCTATGTGCCTACGGTGCCAACATCCTTTCCAGCAAAGTGGATCTGCGTAAGCTAGAGTGATGAAGGAGCCGTCTTTGACTCTATCCCTTTGTGGGATCAAAAAATCTTAAGCAGGGTTGAAGGATTGGCTAACGCCTGAATGAGTGAAATTGCACATGACCTGTCTTCAATCGGCTCAGGACTGATTCCTTCTGCCCCCTCAGGCTTTCGATCGGGCTTTGTGGGCATTATTGGGCGTCCCAATGTGGGCAAATCGACCCTCATGAACCAGCTTGTGGGTCAAAAGATTGCCATTACCTCACCCGTGGCACAAACGACTCGCAACCGCCTCCGAGGGATTTTGACTACACCTACTGCCCAACTGATTTTTGTCGATACACCCGGTATTCATAAACCGCACCATCAACTAGGCAAAGTGCTGGTTAAAAACGCTCAGCTTGCCATTCAGTCGGTGGATGTGTTGCTGTTTGTGGTGGATGGTTCCATTGAAGCAGGCGGGGGCGATCGCTTTATTGCCAACTTGCTCACCCATTGCCAAATACCGATTATTTTGGGCATCAATAAGGCAGATCAGCAGCCGGGGCGTGACGCAGAGGGGGCTGTCGGGGGAGCAGAGGGGGCAGCAGGAGCAGAGGAAGCAGAGGGAGCAACTCAACACTCAACCCACCGCAACGCGGAAGCAAGCTACGAAACTCAACACTCAGTCATTGAGTCTTCATCCCTTACTCCTCACCCTTTCGATCGCAGCTATCAAGAATTGGCAGCCAGCCAGCAGTGGGCGATCGCTAAGTTTTCGGCGCTGACGGGCGAGGGCTTAGAAGATTTACAGCAGCATTTGATTCAACATCTAGATCCGGGTCCGTATTACTATCCGCCTGATTTGGTGACGGATCAGCCAGAGCGCTTTATTATGGGCGAGTTGATTCGAGAACAGGTGTTGCTGTTGACGCGAGAAGAAGTACCGCATTCCACCGCGATCGCGATCGAACGAGTCGAAGAAGAGCCAACAATTACGCGCATCCTGGCAACCATCCATGTAGAGCGACCTTCTCAAAAAGGCATTCTGATTGGCAAACGAGGGGAAATGCTGAAAGCGATCGGGTCTGCTGCACGTCAACAAATTCAAAAACTTATTGCAGGCAAAGTTTACCTGGAGCTATTCGTAAAAGTGCAACCCAAATGGCGGCAGTCCAGTACTCGTCTTGCTGAACTTGGCTATCGGGTCGAAAAATAAATTGCCTGAGTGCCTTGCTTTTGCTTTGGAATCGCACAGCGTTTTGCGATGCAGTTGTGCCAGCTAATGTCGCAGCCGTGTGTTGGCACCTTTAACCGCACTGAAATCGGCTCCGTTTTGGTCAGTGCCGCTCAAATTTGCGCCGCCCGAATTGGCTTGATTCAAGTTCGCCAACCTTGACCTTGAAGCTGAATGGTTGCCTGGTCACGATCGCCCATTGCTTTGGTCAAGTTGAAACACAAACACAACGTTTCAACTATAGCCATAGCCATTCTGGTGAGGACGGGGTGCAGGGGTGGAACCCCTGGCTGGGGGCATTGCCCCCACACCCCCTTTGATCCCAATGTCCTAAGCTCTATGGCGGCAGCTATACTAGCAAAGCTCACGCTTTGGTGGATGGTCGCGCTTTTGGC
>JBBSHC010000220.1:0-6219 GCA_038253425.1 Leptolyngbyales cyanobacterium
GAATTACTTTATATTACAAATTCTTAGGCTTTAGTAATAACTGCACCTATTTAGTAATAACTGCACTTATAAAGCTACTGGTTTTGACTCCACGCTCACATTTTGATGGATTCAAACGCTAACCTCTACCATCAGCTAGATTTAAGCTGAAAGTATTTACCCTAAAGATAAACCACCCTAAAGATAAACCATAGATACGGTGCCCCTTTCGCCCCTTCCAGCTTTACTATCAGTGAATCCTCTGATATTATCGCGGTAGGAACATATTCAAGAATGCTTTCGCTCCAGCATCTAACTGACTAAATTTTATAAATTAAATCGGTTAGTAATAGTGCGATCGCTCCCTGCTTCAAGCTTGAAATTGTTTAAGGGTGCTTCAAACATTCATTCTGGAATACGTTTAATTGTGCCTGTAATCATCGTTGAGCGACTACAGTCAATCAATTATTTTCTTCATTCTTCTCTACCAATTCTTTCGCAGGTGCCCATATGGAAACATTAGCCTTCATTCACACCGCCGTTGCGTACGAAAACCCTAACCCTGACGCCGAAATCACAGTTTTCGACAATATAGACCTTAAAGCGTCAAGTTCTCTGGCTATGGGTCTTGTCGCCGCTGGAGTTGTGACGGCTACTCTCTCGCATACTGACCAGGCTCAAGCAGCAATCTACTATGGGCAGAGGGGTTCTGGCGTTGCTGCACTTCAGTCAGCGCTTCATGTCTATACTGATGGAGTTTTTGGTCCTCAAACACTGTCAGCCTTAAAAAGGTTTCAAGCCAACAGAGGTTTAGCTATTGACGGTATTGCAGGACCAGCAACTCTGCCAGCGCTGGGGCTTTCCTCCAATCGTGGTCCTGATAACACTGGTACCGTTGATGTTCCTGTCGCTGATAGGACTTATGTCACCGCTTCTAGTCTCATTGTGCGGAATGCGCCTGCTGGCTATTCGATCGGCAGCCTGGGCTATGGCGCACGCGCGTTACTTACAGGTGCTACCCGGTATGCTGGTGGTCGCAGTTGGTCGCAATTAGCGAGTGGTGGCTGGGTCGCCAGTGGTTACCTTAGCTCCGGCGGCGGTAGTGATACTCCCGTACCGACTCGTACTTATGCTGCCGCTGGTAGTGGGCTGCTCATTCGTAACGCTCCTGCTGGCTATGTGACTGGTAGCCTGGGTTACGGCTCTTCCATTAACCTCACAGGCGCTACCCGGTATGCTGGCGGTCGCACTTGGTCGCAACTTTCCAACGGTGGCTGGGTTGCCAGTGATTACATTGGCTACCGTTAATTTGTCGGCTGAGTGGCTGTGGCAGCTTGCTTCTTCCACTCAGACATCAATGATAGCGACTTAGGAACACGGATTTAATAAGGTGCAATTCTTTCTGTAGGGACGTTCCATGGAACGTCCCTACAGAAGGGAAATGTTTCAGATTAATTAATCCACAATCCTTAGCTTAATCTGGTGCTACTTTACAAAAGCAGTACCAGATTTTTGCTGTTCAAGCCTGCTCTAGTGCAGCTAGTACCGCTTTGGGCAGCAGTTGGTCTTTGAACCAAACTACTCTGGCAGGAAGATCGTTTAGCTTAACGCCTGCTTTTTCTAGATTGAGTCGTTCCGAGACTGCTAAAATCAGATCATTACGTCCCGATTGGCGGACTTGAGAGAATTTTTTTCGCAGGTATTCGGGTCGCCAGTAACCGACAATTTCGAGCAAAAAGGTGCGTCCGTCGGGGTGAACCAGGCGAAAGTCGGGAATCATGACGCTGCCAGGAATGGGAATGAGATCTACTTCGCGTTCCAAGCGCCAGTCGGTTTTTGTTTTAGCCCAGCGATCGACAAACCCAGCTTCCAACATGCTGTCATACGTCTTACCAGGCGGGTAATGGGTGACTAAGCCACAATTTGAGTCAAGGGTAAAGCGACCCGATCGCACTTTTCCAGAGTAAGCATCCCGTTGTTGCAGTGTGGCAACCATGCTCCATTTAGTCACATGCAGTAGAGCAGGCAGCAGCATTGCCAGCTTCAAACCATAGCGCGTATTGGGTTTGAATAAGCTGGTAGGACCGTCGATCGTGAGCGTAAAGCCGTGATCTGCGTCGCCTTCAATGTAGGTCATCAAACTGAAAAGCTTGAGGTAGCGAAACAAGAGCTTATATTCACCCGGATCGTTGCGATGGGCACTAAGAATGACGTGGCTGGCACGGTAAAACACACCTTGCACCTGAGACAGGCTGTAGCGGTGCAGTAATGCTTCTGGCGTAGGGGCTTCAAAGCTTGTCAAGATTTGGTTTTCGGCTAAATCAGCATAAAGTCCAGTCTGAATTTGCGTTGGCATAATTTCTTGTCCCAGTTCTTGACTCAGCGCTTCTGCTAGATGGTGCAGTATCTCTTGCGTTGCAGCAGCACCACCTGCCCTCTGAGCCGACAGCGCAAACACACGTTCGCGCAACATGGGAGGATCAAGGGGACTGATGGTTTCAAAGCGGCTGAAAGTGTCGCTAGTGAGCAAATGAGCTAACCCCCGTTTGATTCGATAATCGGTGCTTTCACCCTCCAATGCTTGCAGTTGCTGATTGAGTTCGCCTCTCGTGCCATCTTTTGCCGTTTGAAAGAGATTAATTAAAGCGCGAGCGATCGCTAAATTTTCTGGCACGATCGCCAACCGTTTCGGTACGATCTCATCTCCGTTGTAGCGGTGCAGCAGCAGATCGGTGGGTAGCATGGGTGAGCGTTACAGGGCTAGACAAAGAAATGATTGAAAACTACTATCCAAAGTTAGATACGGAAACAAGAACACAAACCTTAAATTTTACAGAGTAAGCTTAATTCTTCAGGGCGTTTCGGTCAGTCCGTTTTAGTCATTCTATGGTGCCGAGATGAAACCCTTGCTGGTTTGGTTTTCAAGCTAGCTGTGGCGCTGTCTGTGCGATCGCAAGGCAATCTGCATGAGCCTAAACCAACGTCTGGTTCTTAGCTCCTGCACTGGTATGTTTCTTCAACTTGTATATTTCTCCAGTCTGTTAACACTCTTTGTCTTTCAACGTCTAAACAAATCATGGTTACAACCCGTCCGTCTCAAAGCTCTCAATCACAGTACGAAGCGACCGACCCAAAAGCTAAAGTTGAATCATTAGTTTCAGAACCCAGACAAGATAGCGAAATCGATCTGGAATTTCTTTACACTAGAGATATCGAATTTCGTCAAGAAACCATCTACTTTATTGTGGTCGATCGCTTTCATGATGGTGATCAGGGAAATAGCGAAGGACCCAATCCTGAACTCTTTGATCCGGAAGGTCAAGACTGGGGAAAGTATTGGGGCGGAGACTTACAAGGCATTATTGATAAACTTGATTATTTAAAGAATATGGGCGTCACTGCCCTTTGGTTAACGCCACTCTTTGAGCAGGTGGAAGCGCTCTTTGTAGAACAAGCAGCCATTCATGGTTACTGGACGCGAGACTTTAAGCGCATTAATCCTCGCTTCATTGGTAAGGATGAAGATCCGTCTCTCAACAACACTCAAGATAAAAGAAATACGACCTTCGATCGCTTAGTTGAAGCACTGCACGAACGCAAAATGAAGCTAGTGCTGGATATTGTTTGTAACCACAGTAACCCTGATTTTAGCGGCAAAAAAGGCGAACTTTACGATGATGGCGTCAAAATTGCAGACTTCAATGACGATAAAAATCACTGGTATCACCACTACGGTGAAGTAACCAACTGGGAAGACGAATGGCAGGTGCAAAACTGCGAACTGTCAGGCTTGGCAACCTTTAACGAAAACAACAGCGACTACCGTAACTACATTAAAGCGGCGATTAAACAGTGGCTCGATCGAGGCGTAGATGCGTTGCGGGTGGATACGGTTAAACACATGCCAATTTGGTTTTGGCAAGAGTTTAATGCCGACATTCAGGCGCATCGCCCCGATGTTTTTATCTTTGGAGAGTGGATTTACAGCCATCCCACCGACGATCCCTCCGTTGACTTTGCCAACCACTCTGGCATGACCATGCTCGACTTTGGGCTGTGCGTCGCCATTCGAGCGGCACTCGCGCAAGGGTCGCCAGCAGGCTTTCAACTAATCCAGGCAATTTTCGATCTGGATCACCGCTACTCTGGCGCAAATGAGCTGGTGACATTCATCGACAACCACGATATGTCACGGTTTCAAAGCTTGAATCCTGATCCAGAAATGCTCAAGGTCGCGATCGCGCTCATCATGACCAGTCGTGGCATTCCCTGCATTTACTACGGTACCGAGCAGTACTTGCACGACGATACAGATGGCGGCAACGATCCCTACAACCGTCCTATGATGACCAATTGGGATACCGAGACGGAACTGTACCGCAGCATTCGACTCCTCTCTGGTTTGCGCCGCTTAAACCCAGCCGTATCGATGGGCGGACATTGGCAAAAACACCTGGCACCCGATGTCTACTGCTACACCCGACGGTACCGCGACTCAATTTGCTTTGTAGCACTGAATCGGGGCGAAGCGACCACCCTTGAAGCAGTGGAGACAGAGCTGCCCAATGGTGAGCACACCTGCGTTTTAACCCGCTGCAAATATGAAGTCAAAGAGGGCACCATTCACAACATGGAACTTGCTGCACGCGGCGTTACAGTGCTAAGCCATGTCGGTGAGCGGATCAAAGGACAAACGATCGTCCGAGTGCAGCTTAATGGTGTTAGTACAAAGCCAGGGGAAACAGTGGTTGTGCTAGGCGATTGCCCTGAACTGGGGAACTGGGATATTGCAAAGGCGTATCCATTGGAGTACATCAACCCCAATACCTGGTTTGGCGAGATTCCCTTTGAGGAAAGCGCTGGTAAGATGATCACTTACAAATACGCCCTTTGGCGCGAGGGGCAATCGCCACTGCGAGAAAACCTGGTGGCGCGTCGTTGGGTCGTTGCCAGCGAAGGTACAGTCAAGTGGCGCGATGTGTGGTCTCCAGGTCCCGAATCGTAAGGGATGACAGTTCTGTAGAAGAGTGTCAGTCATTAAACCGAAAGCCCTCATCCCCTGACTCCGTCGCACGTTTTGCGAAAGTGGCAGGGAATGAGGGTTTGATAGCACCGACCGTTTGTTTCGATCGACCAATTCGGTTGAGCGACTGAGAAAAGCGTTTGTTTGCAAAAAGCTGACTGTCGATCGCTGCTTTGTTTCAGCCTCTTAGTCGATATTAATAGCAGTCGGCGAACCAGCCGCACCAGGAGAGCCAAGTAATGGTTTGCGATAGTCAGCGTAAAGGCGATCGCGCCAGCTAAAGAACGGCTCAAATGTGCCAATGTCGGCAATACCGGGTACGCCTTTACCTTTCAGCGCCTCTGGAATTTCAAGATAATTGCCAGTGGGAAACTTCAGGTACATGCTCAAACCCGCCACCGCAAAATCAGCCAGCGTGGGATGGTCAGTCACCAGATAAGGCTGCTCATTTAAGATGAAGCAAAGCGCTGCCAAGTCACGCTTTACTGCACTGTTCGCTGACTTGATAGCATCCGGTCCGAAACCGACGCCCTGCCCCAAAACGCTCAAAAACTCGTTGGGCAGCGCACTCACTAAACTTTTAACCACATCGGGAACAGAACTTGGTAAGAAAGCAGCGCGAAAACTCTGGTTCTGATTGAGCGCACCGAGCATGGCTTTGCGAGCGTTAAGACCGATCGACTCGTCTGCCCATTGTTCAATTAATAGAGTCAGACCCCGGAGTTTTGGATCGGTAGGAATCAGCGGACGATCGGGATACTGCCGCTCTAAGTAATCGGCGATCGCAGTGGAATCAGCAATCACTTCGCTGCCATCCTTTAAAACAGGCACTTGGCGCTGCCCCGACATCCGGTATAAATCAATCTGACCAATGCCAGGGGTTACTTCAATCTTGCGGTATGCCAAACCTTTGTAGTCAAGGATAAACCGCACTTTTTCAGCGTAGTGAGATAGTTCAAACTGGTATAGCTCTAACATCGCGGATCTCCTGAGGGGCAGTTGGAACGTAGCACCGAACGGTTTCAGGTGTAAAACGACTTCGTAAGACTAGCGTAATCCTCTCTGAAATACAAACACACGGCAATTTGCTGAAAGAGACATCCAGTAAACCTATAAGTGATCAGTTAAGCTCAACCAGATGACGAAAAAGCTTAACTGCACGTTAACAGAACTATAGCAATTCTATCTATTGTCGTAAGAATCATCGCTTCAGATCC
>JBBSHC010000221.1:0-6211 GCA_038253425.1 Leptolyngbyales cyanobacterium
ACAAAAGAGCTGTGCGCTCCCCCTGCTCCCCCTGCTCCCCCTGCTCCCCTCTCTCCCCCTGCTCCCCCTGCTCCCCTTTCCCCACTCCCCACGCCCTCTCTGGTGGTCGGTGATACACCGTCTGCCCATGTGACCCGATGAGTGCTGCGGCAGGGTGCCCCATTTGAATAGAGCGTGCAGCTTTAGCAAACTGACAGGCGATCGCGTCATCCAGTTCGGCGAGTCCTGCCATCGACAGTGGCTCACCCCCACAAACAGCTAGAATTTGCTCTCGCAAGTCTGCTGGGTAAGGGTAGGTTGCACCTGCCAGCAGTGTGGCGCTTAAACTGCCTGTCGCGTCAGAAAGATCGACTAGAGCCGCATCAATGCCATCTACAGAGGTGCCGCTGATTAAGCCAATGACAAGAGTCATGCCGTTGTGGTTGGTTGGTTGTTCATTACCAATCTTCTAACATCTTCCAACAGCGCATGATCAATCACTAACCACTCAAGACGCATTTTCGGTAGCGATGATGTGAATATCAATGTGTTTGAGCGATCGCAGTCATTACTGGCGCTAGAAAGCATATTAGAGAGCCGTGAGCCGTACTTTCAATGCGATCGCGGGTGCTCAGTACACAGCATTTTACCTGTTATCTTTCTGCATGTTGCCTACTTACATCGCGTCTGTATCGCGCTCCAGGATGATCGTGATCGGTCCATCGTTTTCAATGGCAACCTGCATCATCGCTCCAAACTGTCCGGTTTCAACGCGTAAACCGCTCGATCGCAACCTGGTAACAAACTGGTCATAAAGAGCGTGCGCGTGGTTGGGAGTAGCCGCGCGATCGAAAGAGGGACGACGCCCTTTACGGCACTCTCCATACAACGTGAACTGGCTGATGACCAGTAACTCCCCACCGATCTCCTGCACCGATTGCTCAAATTTGCCCGCGTCATCCCTGGGGAAAAGCCGTAGCTCCAGGCATTTACGGGTCATCCATTCCACTTCAGCGACAGTATCCGTAGCAGCAAGACCCACCAGCAGGTTCAGCCCACGCCCAATGCTGCCAATCATCTGCCCATCGACCGCAACGTGTGAGGCTCTAACTCGCTGAATGATCACGCGCATGGGGAGGAGCAAGGGAGACAGGGGATTTTGAGTCAGAACTGAAGCGGAGCATCGCCCAAAGAGCCTTTAAGCAAAGAATGAGGGGACAGCTTTTACACCGAGCTTGGCAGCATCGCTGGTGCATAAGCAACCTGAGTGCTAGAACCGAGTTTCATATTCCACAATGGCGCGGCTATCACCAGAAAAATCAGTAGAACCGCGCAACAAAATTTCGTCGTTGAGGCGGTAACGCAAGCCAAACTGGGCAGGTTGGCTTGCGGTCAGAATGCGTAAGACGGAAAACGAGATACTAGGGGTGAGGTCGATCGCCGCTTCAGCACCTAAACCTAACGCCGAGCCACCACTATTAGAATCGCCCCGTGAGCGATCGGGTCGGGTGACGGTTGGGAAGAGACGAAACTCACTCAGCCCTAACGCATTGCCGATCACACCTTGAATATTGCTCAACAGTGCCGAGCCAGCCAGGTTGGCAATCCCTAAAGCAGTATCACCACGCCCCAATGTATTAACAAACCCTGCACCCAGCAACGACACAATTTCAGTCTCACTACGCGCCGGACTGCTAGTTAGCTTGAGTCGATCGGACAGTTGGCTGGCAGGTCCCTGCACTTCTGCCTGGACGCGTACCGTCTGTAACGAGCCGTACGCCGATGCCGATATAACTGAATCGTTTACTTCTGAAGAAACTGTTGATGACGGCAAGCGACTGTTCGTAACTTCTGCCACTGAGGTAATTAAGCGCACGTCCAGGTTGGGGTCAAGCCCCTGGCTTTCAACAAAGGTAGCGGTTTGGGGATACCCACGCGCCAGAGTGAACTGGGTGGTAAAGAGATTGACCTGACCCGATTTGAGGCTAATCAAACCGCTGGGTCGCAAATCATCCAGAGTGCCGTTAATGGTGAGATCACCGACTGCAACAAAGCTCAAAAGGGGCGCACTCACAACCTGGACGCCGTTGCTCAAGGTAAGGCGTAGGTTATTAAACGCGATGACGTTGGCATTAGCGCCTGTGGGAGCAACCGAACCACGACCATTACTAGCTGCTGAGTTGCCAGTAGCGTTAGCGTTAGCGCCCTGTGCGGCAGAGAGGAGCACCTGTCCGTTTGTGAGTGCGATCGTGCCACCAATGACCGGGTTAAAGGCAGTGCCAGTCACCTGCACGTTACCGCCAACACCACCCTGATACAGTCCTTTCAGGTTTAGGGAAACTTTGTTGAGGGCAACGCTAAGCGGCGTTTGTTGATCGGGGTCGTTGGGGGCAAGGTTGGTAAAGAGCGGTAAAACACCTGTTGCGGTGACATCACCTCGCGTAAATTGACCGCTAATTTTATCAACTCGCAAGCGATCGCGATCGAACCGAATGGTACCGTTAACGTTCTTGAGCGGTTCGGGTAAGGCTCTCGCCTGCAAAGTAGCATTTTCAAGGGTGGCTGTTCCCGTGGCGATCGGGCGTTGCAATGTGCCTTCCACCTCTGCCTTCACCTGTCCTTTTCCGTCGATCCACATCACCTGGTTGTTCAGAAGGTTGAGCAGCGCCAGTCCCTCGTTTTTCACGTTAATGCTCAGCCGGATCTGGTCATTGTCCGGCTCAACAGAGGCAAAGGGCAGCTTTTGCGGAATGCTGCCAGTAAGCGTAATCGGTTCGGGTCCGTTAATCAAGAGCCGACTACCAAAGTCGAGACGTGCATTGATGTAACGGAATCCCCCTCGCGCTTCCTGTACGTCGGTGCCATTAAGTACACCATTGTTGAGACTCAGCGACCCGATCGCTTGGGGATTGTTCAAGCTACCCGATATCGTTGCTGTAGCATTCAGGTTGCCCTGCACGTTGAGCGGTAGGTTGAATAACTCCGTAAGACGTTCCACAGGAATATTTTCCATGCGGAACTGTCCCGATTGCTGTGCGCCGCCAATCTGCCCTGAAAACGCCACCAGAGATTGATCCGACTGGAACCGCAACGGCAGCAGTGTTAGAATGCCTTTTTCAAAGCTGCCGATCGCCACCACCTGTTTTGCCGACAACGCCTCGCCCCATTGCCAATCCTGCCCCTGAAGGTTGAACGTAGCGCTGATGCCAGTGCGTAAAGAACCAGAGGCATTGACCTCACCGCTAAAGGCTCCTTTCAGTTCACGCAGTTCTGGCAACGGTAGAGCCGCACGACGGGCAGCAGCCTGGGCTTTTAGTGTTTCGATCTCAGCAATGCGCCGCAGTTGATTAATCAAAGTCACGTCAGACAATGCCACTGGAGCGGTTTCAAGATCTGCCGCCGTCCCATAGGCGGGTAAACTTAAACCCCTGGTTACATCGGAGATATCAAACAATTGCAGCAGTTCCAGCACATCCTGAAGCTGACCCTGGGCGACCTTGACTTGCGTTTTGAACTGCGGGTTTCCGCCTGTTAGCTGCGCACTGGCAGTCAGTTGAAAGATGCTTTGCCCTCGACGCAGTTCTGCCCCGCTGAGCGTCGCCACGCCATTGGCAATGCTGACTCGCCCACCAAACTGATTAGCACGGAAGGTTCCGATCGCAGGATTAGCGATCGTCAACTGCCCGTTTGCCGTCAACTGGCTGAAATCGCCTGCGCGTAGCTGATTCAGATTCAGCGCAACACTACCGTTCAGTTCACCCGACACTGGGAAAAAGGCTGCCGTTGCAGGAGTATTGAGCAGTGCCAGAGGGAAATTACGCGCGTTTACCAGCAGCAGATTGCCCTGCGTTCGTCCCGTTGCCACTGCCTGATCACGCTGAATGTCGAAGGCAACCAGTTGATAATCGGAACCCAACGTAAGCGCAATCCGGTCTTGTTGCCCGCTCACATTCAAGTTGACGCCCCGTGCAACCCGCAAACTGCCGCGCAGTATCGGTTCAAAAGCAGTGCCGTTGACCACAAACTGACGCAGCGTTAAGCCACCGTTAACATTGGGGTTTGCAGGACTTCCAGTCAACCGTCCCGCAAAATCAACCCGCCCAGAGTAAGCCACGCTGCGAGGGATGGGAAGCGCGATCGCTTGTAAATCATAATTAGCGGTGCGAACGTTCAAATCTAATGCAGTGATCGCTGGCGCACCTTTTCCTTGAAGACGAGCAAAAACATCACCAGCCGCACTAAAGCCAGGAGCGATCGCCCGTTGCACAATGACTTTCTGCCCATTCCAGCGGAATTGAGCGTTTAAGGGTTCGCCAATGACAGAAATCCCCTGAGAGAAACGGACCTGCCCCTGAGCGCGAATGTTAGCAGGGCGAAAGGAGGAGAGGGTGCCAGACAACGCGACAGCACCGCTGAACAGCCCCCGCAAATCTTTAGAAAAGCGGTTGAGCCGAATCTGAGAACCTGTCGCCACCGCCTGCCAGCGTCCATTGACTGCTTGCCCCTGAGCGTTAACCGTCCCCCCAGCCACACTGAAGGTCGTATTGCGGAAGGTCGTGACACCACCCGCAATCAAAATATCGCCCGTGCCCGCGTACTGTGCCTCTGGTGCCTGCCAGCGAACAAAAGTGCGGGGGGTAGCGGCTGTTCCTGCAACTACAACCTGCGCGTTGACCCGACCGATCGTGACGGGAGGTTCGTTGCCGCCTGCATAGACCCGCGCGATCGGATCACCTGGTACACCTGTTGCTCGTAGATTAAACGCTAACTGCACCGGGTTTTTGAGCGACACTAACCCCGCTCCTGTTACCTGTCCACCAGCGGTTGGGGTTGCCTGGATATTAGCGATCGCCAGAGTTTGAGCCGCAGTATCGAGCCGGAACTGAGCGCTATATTGGCTCAACGCAACGCGATCGACCCTACCCACTTTCGTATTGCGAGCAACGCCAGCAATAACGGGGCGCTGTACGGGTCCGGTTACGGTCAGGTCTGATACCACTTCGCCTGCTACAGGCACAGGCAACTTCAACTGGAAGGTCTTTGCCACGGTGGTCACGCTGACTGGCTTTACACGTGCGACGAGGTTAAAGCCCTGGTCAAAATTCACCGTGCCGTTTGCACGCAGCGGAATCTTGGTTTTGCCAAAAAGTGCGTCAACGTTTTCTAACGTCAGCAGTTTTCCTTGCAGTTGCAGTCCACCCTTTGCTTGCGTAAAACCATAGGGCACCTTGGGAATAGTGAGCGCTACGCCTGTAAAAGTAGCAGTGCCTGTCAGGTAAGGTGTTTTCTCAGTCGGACGCAACTCTACACCCACATTACCGTTGACTCGTCCCGCCGGAAGGTTGATGGGCAGCTTGATTAAGCGATCGACCTCAGCAACAGCAAAATTCTGCCCCTGAATTTGCACATTGGTTCGCGAAGCGAGTCGCATAGTTTCACCGTTGAGATGCAAGGTGCCACCCGTTTGCGATCGCCCAGTAAGGTCGTAGTCAATACGCTGACCGTTATCAAGAAACTGAGCCGTACCGCTCAACTGCGAAAGCACCACTGGAGCAGCATGACCACCCTGCTTTCCTCTTGGCACCAGCACCGCTCTAGCATCTTGAAAGCGAATACTTTGCAGGTCAGTTCTGACGGGTCCTTTACTTTCCTGTGGGGCAATTTGGGTTGAAAGCCAGGTGCCATCTGCGGCTTGCTCAATGTAAAGCTCTGGCTTGAGGGCTGTAATATCCAGCTTCAAATCACGCGTAAAAAACAGCCGCAGCAGATCAAACTTTACATCAACGGCAGCGATCGTCATCCGATCGGGGTCAGTTGCTGTCGCCGGAACCGAGGAAGGACCAAACCGTAGACTGGTCAACGAAACCTGCTCGACTCCGCCCAACTTGACCGGACGCTTAAGCGATTCAGTCAGATTTGTCTCTACTAACGGAGCCAGCCTTTCATTGACAAAAATCCAGCCCCACCAGACACCACCTGCAACCCCAGCCAGCACAACCATACCAGCAGGAATACCAACGCGCCTCAACCGACGAAGCCATCGACGTTGATTGGAATTGGAACCAGAACCGCTATCTGGACTTGGCAAATTCGTCATTTCCGAGGGGGACGGTAACTACTGGAGTCAATATACTGCCTACCCTTGCGAATCTCCCATTCTCTGGTAACTTTTAATTCAAGTTTTTTGAGGACGGGGAGTATAGAAGGAGCAGAGGAAGTAGAAGGAGCAGAA
>JBBSHC010000222.1:0-6207 GCA_038253425.1 Leptolyngbyales cyanobacterium
CGTCAGCCAACCCCCTGTAGCCCCTGCTATGCCTTCACCTGCCCCTACAACCTCGAATGCCTGGACATTGCACCAGAAGCCGTTGTAGACGCTGCGTTGGCATTGCTGCACCACCCGGTCTCGATCGCCCACTAAAAGCATGTTGAAAGCGTAGCTATCAGCCATTAGCTATTAGCGATCAGCTTTTTGTAGATTCCTGAGCTTTGAGCTACTTTTACCTTTTGCCTTCTCCCTTCTACTTTTGCCTTCTCCATGACTCGCGTTACCTTCATTGCAGGCACCTACCAGCCAACTCGCTGTGGGGTCGTGCAAACCTTTGGCTGAGAACCAATCGCGCGATCGCACCAGTAGCTTTATCAAGCCGTCTTACAGCGGTTTTCAGTTGAGTACAACATAGCTTTGGCTTTAGCGGTCAGCGATCAGCGATCAGCTTTTTGCTCATCGGACTGTGGCTTATACATTTGAACATCGCTGTAAGTTCACTTTAAAGCGGCGCAACACGGGTTATCAAGGCTGATGACTCCAACAAAAGCAGCGCCTTGAAGCCACTGTAGATAGAGTGTCTTTGCTTCACCCCACGCTCGGTTGAGCGACCGACGATAAAACCGCACCCTTCACCTCACGCCTGTGTTAACCCATAGCTGCGGCAAGCTTCACCGATCAATAGAATCGCCACTACTTCAAACAAAGGGCTTGACACTAAAACACTGCTACGCATCTGTACCCCTAGACAGAGTCAAAGCACTTAACCAATCGTTACATTAAGGTCACGTTAGTTTCAAGCCCTGCATTAAGGACATACATCATGCAAACACCTACAACCAAGCCCGTAATTGACCCAACGGCAGCTCCTGCTTACAACGGTAAAGACCGTAACGCCTTCTTATTCGGTTTCACACCCCAAGCAGAAGTCTGGAACGGACGCCTCGCCATGATCGGCTTCGTCGCTTACCTGGCATGGGATCTGGCTGGTTACAGCGTTGTACGCTTGCTACACTTGGCTCCTTAGGTCGCGTCATAACGTGAAATGATGCTTTAACGCCAAACACTCGAACATTGAACAAAGGGTGCAACTGCTGATGTCTACTCCTCTGGAGGCGGTCGGCGGTTGCATCGTTTCTACATGGCTAGATTGAGCAGTGATGAGCGGTCAGCAATCAGCAGTCAGCTTTCTATTAGTTCTTGTTTCTATTGGTTCTTGTCTGGCAGGTTCGCGCATTACAAGCTTTTTTCCACTCCCATGAAAGCCGCTGTCAGTCAGCTAAGCAACCGATCGCGCCCTCCGATCGACCATTGGTTTCTTACCCTCACTCAATCACGTGGGCGTGGCACCCGTAGCCGAAGCGATCGCGGTTTTGCCAGCACTGTCTGCCAAAGCTGCTCATACTGCTTCGTCATCGCTGTAGCGGTAAAGCGGGCAAGCGCGATCGTTCGACCTTTTTGCCCCATGCGTTCGCGCAGCACCGGATCATCCCTCAACCGACGCAGCGCTGCTGCCAGACCCGCCACATCATTTTTTTCCACCAGAAGCCCCGTTTCACCCTCAATGACCGCTTCTGCCACACTGCCAACCCGCGTTGCCACCACCGGACGTGCTGCCAGCATTGCCTCAACGATCGCCAGCGGAAACCCCTCCGAGCGAGACGGCAACACAAACAGATCAAAGTTGGGTAGATGTACACGTGGCTGATCAATCCATCCTGGCAAATCAACTCGATCGCGAATACCAAGCTCGATCGCCAACTGTTCAAGCGCTGCCCGTTGTTCCCCTTCGCCCAAAATCACCACACACACGCCCTCCACTAGCGCGATCGCACCTAGCAAGATAGCGTGTGCTTTCATGGCATCCAGACGACCCACACTACCAACTACTAAGCGTCCATCTGAAGGACAAAGTGGTGCTACTGGCTCAGTGGCAAGATCAGGCACTCCATTTGGTACGGATAAAACAGTATGACGACCCAGCGCATAAAAGTCTTCCATTCGCCGTGCTGATGCCTCCCCAACTGCTACATGGGCATCAACCCGCAAACACAGCGCTCGTGTGCGCCATAGCTCGATCGCGTCTGTCGTTCGTAGCGGTAATTGATCAACGCGGACAACTCGCGCAGTTGGTAATGTTAAAGCCGCAGCAAGACTAACGGCACCCGCCCAAGGCGTACACAGATTAACGTGTACCAGATCCGGTTGTAGCCGATGCAACGCTGCTAGATGTGCCACGCACGATCGCACTCCCATTCCAGGCAAGACCACCCATGCCGCTTGAGGACGTTGAGCCGCGATCGCTTCTACCACCAGCGGCGAAACGCCTATTACGGTGATAGCAATGTCGCTTGATACCGTCGCCACGAGATGCCCCAGACTGATTTCTGCGCCACCTATACCCAGTGCATCTGTATAGACAGCCACTCGCAACAAAGGCTTCACCATCTCAATGCGCCCCCTGGCTTGAATAGCAGTAGCCATTGTTCAACCATCGTTCAACCAAACCCTGCAAGCTCATTGCAGCAGCAGACTCCTTTCACAGCAACCATTAAACTAGTCGCTTTCAAGCTCACACTGATTAAAATTTTGATCGCATTATCGTTGTTCTACAGTCAGCGTTTCACCGTTTTCCCTTGTTTAGGACTGCGTTTTTACTTCTCCATCTGCCTACTGAGAACGTGTCTACTGAGAGTATATCCATTAAGAATGTGCCTACTGAGAAACAAATGCTACCAACTAAACATTATTTTTCTCCTTGTGAATACATATTTTCCGGTCATTAAGCAAGTTTAAGAGCTATATTTTACACCTGCTTATTGAGTCAGAATAGAGAGCAGTGCTGAGCCAGATAACCCGATCGCACGACCAGCTCTTGGCGCTTGGCTTTGCTGCTCAGTAAAATACCAACTACAACTGCCATGAGAACCTTTAACGAAATCAAGCTTGAGATGACAGAACCCGTTGTCATTTCAGATCAGTTTGGAATTATTACATACATCAATCCGCCCTTTGAAGCGATCTTTGGTTGGAAAGCCTCAGAAATTATTGGTCAAACCCTGGCAGTTTTGATTCCAGCGTTATACCACGATGCTCACAATCTTGGCTTTGCCCGCTTTGCGATGACTGAACAGCCAACCGTGCTCAATCATCCACTTCAGCTCATGGCAGTTACAAAAGCGGGACAGTCCATTCTTTCTGAGCATTACATCACAGCAGAGCACAGCGACGGACAATGGCTTTTTGGCGCGGTGCTCCGTCCACTCAAGTCTACTTAGTTAGGACAATGCCAATTAAATTGAGAAGGAATGGGGCATGACCAGTGATCTTGCGGCTCTCGTAAATCAGCTTCAGGCAACACTGGGCAAAATGGAGCTTGCTCTGGGTGCCATTAGCGAGGCGATCGTGTGGACGGGGCAAGACGGTAACATTCAGTGGTCTAACGCAACCTTTGACCAGCTTGTCGAGCGGCATCGGTTTTCAGTGCTTGGCGCTAACCTGCTCGAACTGCTGCCGTTGCGTCACCAAGGGCAGACCGTTGCCTCCAGCGATCATCCACTCACTCTGGCACAGACAGGACAACCCAGCCAAACAGCCATTTATGAGTTTCATCGGGCTACGACTCACTTTCTGCTAGAAATTTTTTCCACACAAGTGCAGTTCAAGGGGCAGCAGCTAAGTGCAGTTTTAGTCATTCGAGATGTGACTGCACGCAAACAGATTGAGCAGCGACAAGCGATCCAGTTTTCTGTCACCCGCACGCTAGCGCAAGCCACATCTCTGGAAGAAGCCATTCCACGCGTTCTACAAGCGATTTGTGAAGGGGATAGCTGGGAAGTGGGGACACTCTGGCAACTGGACTCGTTTAGCAAACGGCTCCGTTGGCAGGCAACTTGGCATCATCCTTCTGTGGACTACTCTGGTTTTGAGGCGATTAGTCGTGCAATCAGCTTTGTCTCAGGTGAAGGATTGCCGGGTCGAGTTTGGTTACATAAACGCCCTGCCTGGGTTACACAGATTGCTCATGATCCGAATTTCCCTCGACAGACGATCGCCAATCAAGAGTATTTGCAAACTGGCTTCGCCTTCCCGGTTTTAAATCAGGGCGATGTGATCGGTGTATTCGAATTCTTTAGTTCTACGGCTCGGCAGCCCGATGATGACTTTCTCTTAGTCATGTTAGACATCGGCAGCCAAATGAGTCAGTTCTGGCAGCGCAAACAGGCAGAGCTGCAAATCCAGCAACAGCTAGAAGAACTTGGCAAACTCAATGTCATTAAAGATGAATTTTTAAGTACGGTTTCCCATGAGTTGCGAACACCCATTGCCAATATGCGTATGGCGATCGAACTGCTTCGATTGGCTCCGACCACAGAGCGACGAGAGCAGTATCTCGAAATTCTCAAAGTGCAGTGTACGCGGGAAGCCGAGCTGATTAACGATTTGCTTGACCTCCAGCGTTTAGATGCCATGTCCTACAATCCAGTGCATCAAACTATCCACCTGGAGGAGTGGCTGGCGATCGTGGTTGAACCCTTTCGATCGCGCATTCAATCTCACCAACAACAGCTACAAGTCGATCTGCCGCTATTTGATGCGCCCATTACGATCGATTGCACAGGGCTAGAACGCATTGTGGTCGAGTTGCTTAATAACGCGTGCAAATATACGCCTGAAGCAGGTAGAATCACCCTGCATGTTCGCTGCTTACCACCAGAAAGTGACCCACAGTCGGTGCCGACGGCATCTACAGCGACGATCGTGCTGGTGGTAAGCAATCAAGCCAGCATTCCCGCTACTGCGTTGCCGCACATTTTCGAGAAATTTTATCGAGTTGCTCAGACCGACATCTGGCGACAGGGAGGCACCGGGTTAGGTCTAGCACTGGTGCAAAAGCTCGTTGAACAAATGCACGGCAAGATTGACGTAGAAAGTGATCAAAACAGGACGACCTTTACCGTTCAATTGCCAACCATGCTTGGGCTAGATGTGTTAGCGCTTCCATGAAAGAGCCGCAACAACGTCAACTCGCAACGAAGGCTTCATCATCTCAACGTGCTGCTTTGCTTTAATAGTGGTCTTTAACAGCGGTAGTCATGTCCCAAAAACCTTACAAGCCACGGCAAGCGCTGAAAGAGCCACTGGAGGCTTAGAAGCACCGGCTGCCGCTTTACGAGAGACTCTGTGCGAAAGGCAAGTTAAAGAAAGTGGCGTTGACTGCTTGCATGCACAAGTTGCTGACTATCCTCAATGCTATGTTGAAAACTGGAGTGCTTTGGCAGCCAGTTGTGGCGGGGAAAGCTTGACTTTCAACACAATCGCTTCTGCGCAGTTATGCAGAAGGGCGGCTTTACGGAGTAGCAATCATTTCAGAGTCTGTCGCATTTTTGTAATCTCGTTTGTAGCACATTCGCCAACAGCACCCATTACTACTCAAACCCCATAGGCAAGCCATCAGCTGGTGGTGAAGCCCTGAAGATACAGAGTTAATGATGGTGCTTCTGGGCTCAAAGCTTCTTGGTTTAGAGCCTAAAACCTTTCGGCGATCGCTCAATACCAGTTGGTCTGGATGAGCTTCAATACCATATACATGCCGACTTAAACGGGAACGAACCACCTCCCTCCGGTGGATCGCTCCCTATGGAATGCCATCACCGAGCTATATAACACCGAACGCCGCAATCATCTCGATGCCTCTGTCCCAGACTCCAGTCCAGAGACAATGGAACGGTGGCTCAACCAATGTGCAACCTGGGTAAGGGATTATCTCTATCCCCCCGTGGAGTCTCTTAATGTTCCCAAAGCAGGGTTGGATTCTGGGGGTGAACGGCAGGATGACCTGGCAGATCCACGACAAGAGTCTTTACTCGCTGCCTTGGTGCTTCAGGAAGAACACCAGGAGCGCCAGGAGCAGTGGTCTCAAATTCGCACTAGGATTTTAATGGCTCTGAATCAGTTGCCTACGGAGTCTCAGGCACTGCTACGGCTCTATTACCAGGCTATCCATTACACAAAAGTCGGCAGGATGGTTGCAGGGTCTAGGCTTTAGCAGTAAGTTGCGCGCCTTCGAGTAAATGCTGGAGTACCCGAATGCCGCGCCAAAGTGTTTTCAGTCCTGGTTCACCATCCCCGTTTCGGGCAAGAAAGCCCCCCAATTGAGCCATCCAGCGCACTGCTTGACGGATGGTGGGCGGCTTTTGGGAGCGATTTTTCGGTTCAAACTTA
>JBBSHC010000223.1:0-6203 GCA_038253425.1 Leptolyngbyales cyanobacterium
ACTGGAGGTGTATACAAGTCAGAGTTCTTGCATTATTTCGATGTCATCGATCATTAATTCCGTTTACAAGCAATTGATAAAACTATTGTTTGTTGAAAATGCTCCAAAAGAAAGGTTTTTTCTCTTGAGGGGTTGCATTTTTAGTTTTTTTCTTTAACTGTTGAGCTTGTAACACATCAACTTTCACTTTTATTTTATGTAACAGACGCTTGCAAGCATCTGTAAAAAACAATACATCACGATTTTTGAAGACTGGCAGACCCAGCCAATTACGCTTTTGATGAGTCAATAGCTCTTGAAAGAGAAAGCTAATCTCTGGATTGATTTCAGCTTTGATAAATTCTTCTAGCTCTGGATGTGTCAATTCCAGTTGAGTCAGACAATCTAGTGCTTCTCGATGTTCTCTTTGAATATCTTTGACTAAAACCTCACCGACAACCCCTCTCATTACATTTTCAACAGGTGTAGGAGCATAGCTCATCATGCATTCAATCTTGCCAATTAAGTACTGTGCTTTTGAGTAGAAGTTACTGTCTACTTGCATCGCCTAAAATCTCTCTTAACTCTATACTGGAGCAATCAACTGTTAATTTCTAGAAGTAGGAAGGGTAACTTTAGTCAGTTAAGCTTTCTTCTAACGTAAGAGTGCCCAGATAAGATAACAAAGTAACCTTGCAGGTAACTACTCAGGCTGAAGATTAAGGGAAATGGGATGTCCTAGGAATAGCTGTTCTAGAGCATCCAGCAGACTATGCCCCTGCTTTTTGAGGGTGGACAGATAGCCACGAATGCGGCAAAAAACACGACTCCCTTCCCAGGAGCGGAAGCCTCCAGAAATCTTCTGCTTGAGTTTCATCATGCGAATATCGCGCTCTGCTTGATTATTATCAAAGGGCACTTGAAAGTCATGGAGAAAGCGCAAGACGTCGGCTTGATAAGTGTCCAGACGCTCCAGCAGATTTCTAGCCGGGGTTTGTTTGGGGCGACCGCGTGCATGGGGCAGAGGAGGATTGGCCGGATTAAGCCTCAACCCCGTATCAAGCAAGTCGCGGTATTGTTGTTCAAATTGCGTGATCTCGTTGGCACTTAATTGAGTTTGTCCTTGGGTTTGGGCTTGCTCAACCGCTGCTTTCATCGTCACCAACAGAGTCATCATCTGCTCTGCCCATGCTTGCCCGTAGCGTTCCACCAAGAAACGTAACTCTCGTAGATGATGAGCATTACAGAGGGCATGAACACACGCATACAACGCATAACTCCGCCAACCATCATGCACACTGGTGCCCTCAAAGTGAGGCAAAATAGCCATCGCATCAATGGCTTCACGGCCCCGTTTAGGGTGAATGAAGTAGTAGGTTAAGGCTTGGGTACTGGCAACATGGAGCCACAGCAATTTCGCATTGACTCGCAGTCCGGTTTCATCAAAATGAACCACCTGCGCCTGCTGCACTGCCGCAAAAATACCTGCCTCGACCTCAGCGAGGGACTCAAAACAGTTCGCCCGTGCCTCGTACAAGGTTCCTTCTGATAATTGGCACCCAAACACCGCCGACAATAGTTCTTGGACGCGTGCTGATGGCAATAGCTGATAATCCATCAGGTACACCATCAAACTCCGCAACCGCGAACCATACTGCACTCGATTCGTCACGCCGACGGGAAACGCTGCCTGATTGCTCTGCCCACAACAATCGCATTGTTTGACCGCCGCTTGATGCTCCCTCACCACGATTTCAATGGGGACTAAATCATGCACTTGAGCGCACTGCCATGCCACAATCGGTCTCTCGACCAACGAGGCCCCACAGCCTTGGCAAGTCTCAATCAGGTGCTGCTTAATCTCATCCGGCTCCGCCACCCATGCCAGGGTGCTGCCAGGGTGCCCTGGTTGCCCCCCACTTTTACGTCCGCTGCTAGGACGCAAACTTTGAACTCGTTTCTTAAACCCGTCTCCAGACGGTGGTTGACTGCTGTTTTTACTATCCTTACACGCTTGATCTTCTAGCACTTTGATGCGTGCTTCCAGTTTCTCTGTCGCTTCTGCTTGTGCCTTGAGTAAATTCTCTACTAAGGCAATCACAGCCTCTTCACCCCGCCAATAAGCGGCACGGATTACTTCCCGAAGTGGCTCTGATGGCTCGAATGCTTCCTTCACTCACAACCCTCAATTGCGGGGCTTCCTGGTTCCAACCATAACCCAGCTATCCCCCCTTGATTAAAACTCAGCAACTTTTGCCTGAATAGTTACCCTTGCAGTTATTTAGGTGCCCAGTAGCTTAGATTGTCCATTCAGCAAGTGGGTTAATAGCAAAAAGCAGTCTGTTGTCCTGTTACATGCAACTCCGCTACATCTCACACAAACTTTTCTGCCAATGGGGGAAGCGCCTAGCAGGGAAGCGGCTTTTTTGAGTAAAAGGACAGAGAAGGTAGGACGAATGAGCCATCAGGCGTTTTGAAGGAAAGCAGCCGTATGGAAATTGCGCCACACATTAACATCGATCCTGATATTCATCATAGCAAGCCTGTCATTAGTGGCACTCGCGTTCCTGTTTCATTGGCGATCGGTTCTCTTGCCAGTGGTATGAGCATGGAAGAGGTCCTCAAAGAATACGAGTTAACCAGCGAACAACTTCAAGCCGCCTTCCTATATCGCAACTCTGGTTGCTCAAACTGATGCCATACCGTTAGAGGCATAAATATTAGCGAAAGTGGGCTAGAGGCCCGATCGCAATTCTTTCAACATTTCACGCAAGCTGTCTCGCCAGTAGGGGGGATGCGTTCCCAGTAGCGTCGAGACTTTTTTGAGGGAGAGGACAGAAAAAGCGGGCCGTTTGGCGGGGGTGGGGTATTCGGGAGTGGTGATGGGGACGACGCGCTGAATTTTGAGGGGAAAGCCGAGTTGGTGTGCCTCTTCAAAGATGGCGATCGCAAAATCGTACCAGCTACACACGCCGCTGTTGGTGTAGTGATAGGTGCCCGCGGTCTCGGCAGACAGTTGGGGTACGAGTTGGGCGATCGCTGTTGCCAGATCCTTCGACCAGGTAGGTGCGCCAATTTGATCGGTTACGACGCGCAGTTCTTCGCGCTCAGATCCCAGCCGCAGCATCGTTTTGACGAAGTTACCTTTGCCCTTTGCACCATAGACCCATGCAGTACGGATGATGAAATGGCGATCGCACGCTGCACGAACCGCTTCTTCGCCTGCCAATTTTGTAGAGCCATACACACCCAACGGATTTGTTGCATCCGTTTCCAGGTAAGGCGAACTCTGTGTGCCGTCGAACACGTAGTCTGTAGAGATGTGAATTAGCCCTGCATCAATGCTCTTGGCGGCTTTGGCAAGGATTCCGGGCGAAACTGCATTCACCAAGTTAGCAAGCTCTGGTTCGCTTTCGGCTTTATCAACTGCGGTGTAAGCTGCCGAATTGACGACGATCGCAGGTTTGACCGTTTCCATCACCTGTTGTACGGCGTCGGGCTGCGAAAAATCGACGCGATCGCGCCCGACACTAACGACTTCTCCCAGCGAAGCCAGAGTTTGCTGGAGTTCCTGACCCACCTGTCCGGTGATACCTGTCAGCAAAATGCGTGTCATAAGGAAGAGAAAGGGCTAAGGGCTAAAGGGAATTACTATGCGAAGTGACGTTTTCAGGAAACCATGAGAGGGCGCTAAAGGCTAGTTGAGCATCAGAAGTCAAAGGGGTTTCAAATTCATATTTCAGCGCAGTGGCTTTAGAGGAACGGGGATTGATCCAAATGACTGCCCTTCGTCCTCTATCCTTTCTCTTTGCTATTGTTCTCAAATGCTTCTGGCGATCTGGGCAGTGTAAATGTCTTTGAGAATGGCATGAAGATCGTACTGATACTGCCAGTTTGGATAGTGAGATTGGAACTTTCGTACATCCGAAATATACCAAATGTGGTCACCGGAACGGTTATCTTCGGCATAAGTATATTGCAGCTTTTTGCCAGAGAGGTCTTCGCAAATGGCGATCGCTTCTAGCATCGAGCAGTTGCTATGTCGAGAGCCGCCAATGTTATAAACCTCTCCGCAGCGAGGATTTTGGTAGAAGTGATAGAAGGCATTGACCAGATCATTGCTATGAATATTGTCTCTTACCTGTTTGCCTTTGTAGCCAAAGATTGTGTAAGGTTCTGATGAGATTGTGCATTTCATCAGATATGCCAAAAAGCCATGTAGCTTTGCGCCAGAGTGTGAAGGACCTGTTAGACAACCACCCCGAAAACTAGCAGTTTTCATATCAAAGTAGCGCCCATACTCCTGCACCAATACATCGGCAGCGACTTTAGAAGCACCGAAGAGAGAATGTTTAGACTGATCGATCGACATTGATTCGTCAATCCCAATCTGATAGGGATGATCAGCCGCAATCTCCCACCGGGTTTCTAACTCGTTCAGCGGTAAAAAATTCGGTGTATCGCCATACACTTTGTTAGTGGAAGTAAAAATAAAAACAGCGGTGGGGCAATGTTGACGCGTTGCTTCAAGCAATACTAGCGTGCCGTTGGCGTTGACCGTAAAATCCATATGTGGGTCGCTAGCAGCCCAATCGTGAGAGGGTTGTGCGGCGGTATGAATGATTAGATCAATATCGCTAGCGTGATCCTTAAAAATTCGCTCAACCGCATCACGATCGCGAATATCTAAATCATAATGACGATATTGGTCGCCATACTTATCCTTGAGAATATTCCGGTTCCACTGCGTTGAAGCAGATTCACCAAAAAAGTGAGCACGTAAATCATTATCAATGCCAATAATGCTAAATCCCAAGCGAGCAAAGAAATGCACCGACTCTGAGCCAATTAAACCAGCGGAACCCGTAATCAAGACTGTAGGCATAGCCTGCACACTCCTCCCTCTACTAAACAATTGTAAAACTGAAACTATTTTCGCCAACTACAAGGCTCTAGTTTGCATGGCTGACGGATCGATCAGCACCTTCTTCATTAAACGAAGCATGAGCAAGCCGCCTTAAAACATATATGATGCCGACGAATGAAAGCAGCGTTAACCCTAGCAGGAAAATGTTGGGAGCCGTGGGTAAGCGATCGGCAGAACGAAATGTAGTGGTTATAAGCCAATTGGTTACAAAGACAACCGCTTGAAAGGCTAAGGCTGCGTAAACAAATGGTCGTGGAAGCTGTGTGAGCAACGCCGCCAGCCCAACAAACAAGAGCATCACTGTGGCATACGACCCTTGATGAATCACAGTTGTACCAGGACCGAACATGACCAACACCCAGAATAGTAAACTAACAACACTGACTCCTAAAACAAGATGAAGACGTTTTGGTTCCGTTGCTAGCTTCAACCGCCTGCACAACACCGTAAACCAAACCAGCCAACCCAAGTTTAAGATGCCAAGCCCGCTTGCAAGATGAAAAAACTCTTTTTGTCGCGGTAAATCAATAGCTCTTTCTGCCGTTGTCCGCCGCCGCACAGCTTCTGGGCTATCTAGAAGCGCTTTCAAATTTTCCCACTTGTTGTTGGCAATTTGGGCAAGGCTTGAGTGCTGATAGGAATCTTTTATTGCCTGGGTCGCCGATCGAGAATCAATGGGAACCACGCCTGCAAGATGCCACTTTAAAAGACGATCGCCGGGTGGTTCGTAGAACTTTTGATAGGCTGACCACGGTGCAAGAAGCAGCCCAAACACAAGCAAACCAACAACCATCTGACGCAGCCCAGGAAAAGACCGAGGTAGCACCAGCATCAGCGCAATCGCTGGCAGAGTAAAGACGACACCACCATGAGACAGCAGCCCCAGCGCCGCTGCAATACCTGCCAACCCTACTTCTGCCGTAGAAGGGCGACGAGATTCAAACACGGCCGACGCAAGCAGGACAAAGGCAAGGACAACCATTGCTCCTGCTAACAACTTAGGCCAGACATAAACGGTGTTCAAGAAGAAGAAACCAGAGAAGATTGAAAATGCCATCACCTGAGCGATGCGCCAGCCCCCAAAACCTAATATGCGGCACAGTGCCCACATTGCTGCTAGCCACGAGCATTGCACGATCGTGCCCAGTATTTGATAGTGCAGCCCACTGCTGCTACCGTAAAGTGCAGTAAATGGACGCTGAAGCAGAATGATACCAACTTGTAGCGGTGGGCGATCGCTACTTAGCCAATCACCCATTAGTGGTCGAGGATCTTGACCAGCATACAGTTTCTCGGC
>JBBSHC010000224.1:0-6196 GCA_038253425.1 Leptolyngbyales cyanobacterium
AACAAACAGCACCTTGTAAGGCATTCAGTACGCCAGTCTTGCTAGTTTAACAAACTTATACCAAGCACCCATAGTGAACGACAGACTCTGGACACTTAACGTTGCTTTTAAAACAACAGTGATAGTTTTGCAGTCCACAGTCTACCGCTTCTCACGCAAACCTTACATACCAGGCAAGTTGAGTCCACCCGTCAATTCTTCCATCCGCTCACGCATGGTTGTAGTGGATTTGTTGTAGGCATCCTTCATGGCTGCTGTCACCAAATCGGACAGCACCTCTGCACCTTCACCAAGCACATCGGGCGCGATCGCGACGCTGAGCGGTTCTTGGTTGCCACTCAGCACAACCTTCACCAACCCACCTCCCGATTCGCCTTCAATTTCCATTTGTTCGAGTTCTTCTTGAAGCCGTCTGGCTCCTTCCTGAACTTGTTGTGCTTTTTTGAAGGCTTCTGCCAGCTCTTTCATTTTGCCGAGACCGAAGCCAAATCCCTGTCCTTGTGACATAACGTATAGCGAGTTGTGGGTTGAATATGAGCAGTCAATTGTTCCATTATGACACCGCCTATCCAGACGACATCATTTTTTGCAAAATCAGTCGTCTAGATTTTAGACAGTAGAAACTGTATGTCTGGCTTTGTAACTAGTTCAAGCAGCCTGAAAGTCTCCTAAAATTCTCACTTCTGGTTCCAAGCGCAACAACCAGTGTTGTTCCACCTGCTGCTGTACGTGACGGATCAGACGGAAAATGTCGATCGCCATTGCATCGCCGCAGTTGAGGATGAAATTCGCGTGACGCTCAGCAATTTGGGCACCGCCAATCTGGTAACCTTTGAGCCCAGTTTGTTCAATTAACCAACCAGCTTTGTGTTCACTCGGATTGCGAAAGACGCTACCGCAACTGGGCAAATGATAGGGTTGGCTGGTACGCCGCTGGTTGAGATGCTCGGTGGTCAGTTCAGTCAATGCCGCTGGATCGAAGCCCGGTTGAAGCTGAAACGTTGCTTGCGTCACCAGCCAGTTTTGTCCTTGTAGGGCAGATGTGCGGTAACGGTAGCGTAAATCCTGGGGCGTGAGAATTTGAGTGGTACCGTCAGGTAGAAGCACATGAGCATGCACAAGATAATCAGCCGTGCAACCGCCGTGAGCGCCTGCATTCATGACTACAGCACCGCCAACAGTACCAGGAATGCCGACTGCCCATTCTAACCCTTGCCAACCGTGCTCGGCTGCTAACCATGCTAGACGCGGAAGCGGTTCACCCGCACCGACGGTCACTTGTCCAGTTTCCAGAGCAAATTGATTGTGGCGTAAGCGACGAGTGCTGATCACAAGCCCTGCCAACCCGCGATCGCTGATGAGCAGATTGGAACCCGCTCCCAGCAGCGTCACTGGTAAGGATTGAGACTGTGCCCAGGCAAAACTTGCTTGTAGTTCAGTTAAGCGTTTGGGTGCAACATACCACTGTGCCGGACCACCCACGCGAAACGAGGTAAAGGACGCTAGCGAGACGTACGGTCTGATTAGGCAATCAGTATCGGGCAAGCGAATTGCTTGAGCGACATCCTGCTGCGTACCGAATTTGTACGATTCAAGGGTCAGCCGGGATGCGCCAGAGGTAGTAACTTTAGGAGGGTCGTACGAGAGAGTCATGGTGATAAATCATTTTTGTGACCCAACTAGCTAGCTAATGGGTTCGACGGCGCAAATTTGTAATCACACGCTGGCGGTATCAGGCTTGATTAGACCATTCCTGAACGTTGCCTTCTTCGATGCACTGATAAAACGCCATAACCTCAGGAATCAGTTGATTGATATTTCCTGCTCCCAAAAAGAGGGCAATGTCCCCCGGCTTTAGCAGCTCGCTCAAGCGCTTACTAACCGCCTGGAGGGACGGTTGGTACTCTACTTGAGGATGATGGTTCGCAATGAGATTGGCAACCTGCTGCCCACTGATATTGCCTGGGTTAGCTTCACCAGCACTGTAGATGTCACTGATAACAACGAGATCGGCATCGCCAAAGGCGGTGGCGAAGTCAGCTAAAAACGTGAGTGTGCGGCTGTAGCGGTGGGGCTGAAAAATAGCAACAACTCGACGTTTGACGGGATGACGTGAACCACTTGTCTGTAAACGGGCGGCTGCAAGCGTTGCCCGTAGCTCACTGGGATGATGAGCATAATCATCGACGAACAGAATGCCGTTGTAATCGCCCCGCCGCTCAAACCGTCGTCGGGCACCTTCAAAGGTGGCGATCGCCTGCGCGATCGTGGCAAACTCCAGCTTGAGCAAACGCCCAACAGCAACCGCTGCCAATGCATTGCTGAGGTTATGCTTACCAGGCAACTTGACATTCAGTTGACCCAAAACCACACCGCGTTCCCATACCCTAGCGATCGTGCCATCAGCGCGACAGGTAACGCAGTCAACGGTATAATCTGCTCCAGAGTCAGCGTTGAGGCTATAACCGATCGTCGGCTGAAGTCGATCTCGCACGGTTTCACAATCAACACTGCCAATTACGGTTTGGCAGCGTCCAGCAAATGTTTTGAAGATGTCAATGACTTCATCTAAATTGCTGTAGTGATCGGGATGATCCAATTCAATATTAGTGACAATGCCAATCTGAGCCGCCATCTTGACGAGCGAACCATCAGACTCGTCGGCTTCTGCCACCAGGTAGTTACCCTGACCAAGACGGGCGTTGCCTTCCCAGGCATTCACTTCGCCACCAACGATAATGGTTGGATCAAGACCCGCTTGCAGCAACATATAACCGATCAAACTACTGGTTGTCGTCTTGCCGTGGGTGCCCGCTACTGCAACGCTTTGATACTCTTGCATCAACCCCGCAAGCACATCAGAACGGTGGAAAACGAGACAGCCTGACTCCTGTGCCGCCACATACTCCGCATTGGCTGGATGGATCGCGGTCGAACAAATAACCTGGGGCAGCGAGGCAGGCTGTGGACTCAGCCGCGATCGAGGGCGAGTTGACCACTCAACTCCTACCTTCACGGAAACAGCAGGAACATGTGCCGCCATCGACTCGGAGACAGAGTTTGCAGGCGTTACATCTGTAGGCGTTTGAAAGAACTCTAAATTACTGGGATCCTGACTCCAAAAAATATGAACCCCTTCTTCTTGTAGCCGTTGCGTAATATGACTGAGACGCAGATCGGACCCAGACACAGGCAGCCCACGTTTGGCAAGAACGTAAGCAAGGGCTGACATTCCAATTCCACCGATGCCGATGAAATGAAATGGCTTACCGCTGAAATCGACAGAATTCAGCATTTTAACTCCTCACACACCACACCAATATCTCGCGCTATCATATCAAGGATTATCTTTTCGGGATACAGCCTTCCAACAAATCTTGTGGCTTGCCGAGAAGACTTTACAGAACGGTTTGAATGTTGGATTGTCCTGAGAGTTATATCACTCCTTACAGGATGTTCGGGCAAAACATCGCTCTACCTTTCTATGATTGACCTTATAGCAATGGTGAAGCCAAACAAACTTAAACCGATAGCTAGGCTCATAGACATTAATACAGTGTCGCTCTGCTGACTTCCGGGAACGCATCAGTAGAATTGACCAAAACTGCTTCTGCTTTTGTTAGTTTCATCCTGTTTTTTCACAGGGCTCTGGCGATCGACGGTGAGGGTTGCCTACAACTGTTTTTTTAGCTGTGAACTTTTTTGGCTGTGAACGAGTGCCGTTTCTGCGATGCCCAACATTGCCATTTTTGGTGGAACCTTTAATCCTGTCCATTGGGGACATTTATTGATTGCAGAGACAGCGTTTGATCAATTCAAGCTCGATCAAGTCCTTTGGGTGCCCACGTTTCGTCCACCTCACAAAAACCAGGCACTGGTGGCTTATCCCCATCGTCGAGAAATGGTACGCCGCGCGATCGCTGATCATCCTGGGTTTACCCTTTCTGCTAACGATGGGCAACCGCAGGGCACCTCCTATGCGATCGCAACCCTCAAAGCATTACAGGTGCATTACCCTGGTGCTCGCTGGTACTGGATTCTTGGCAATGATGCCTTTCAAAGTTTGCCAAGGTGGCAAGCCAGTCAGGAACTGGCGACCCATTGCACTTGGCTGGTAGCACCTCGATCGTTGAAGGTTAGAACGTTGAAAGACACAGAGGCGACGATGCCAAAAGGGAGTGGTCTGGAGCACGACGCAAGCAGACAGAACACTGCGAATGTTTCTGCTGCCGACCCTAACGCTTTGAGCGTCCTGCCATCTCCTGCTTCTCCCTCTGCCCTGCATACCCTTCAGCTTCAATACCATTGGCTGCAAATGCCGTCGATTGAGGTTTCGTCTAGCTTGCTTCGGCAATGGTGCCAGAAGGGGCGATCGCTGCGGTATTGGGTGCCTGAGACGGTTCGCTGCTACATCATTGAGCAGAACCTCTATGAAACGAGTCAAAATACTCAGACAATGAGTTAAAATACCTAGTTAAGACTTGAATGATAGCGAAAGCAATAGCGGCTCACGCTGTGTGAAGGACAAAAGGCTTAGTAGGCGCGCGATCGCAGCCTGCGACCAGTTGCTTGCCGTCGCGCTGCCTACAGTGAGTTATTGCACTCGTATCCTTAGGGTCTTATGATCAATCTGATTACCAGGAATCTATTTAGTAGACAGAGGGCAAGACGCAGTGATTAGAGTAGCGATTAACGGATTCGGACGTATCGGACGCAATTTCATGCGGTGCTGGCTAACTCGGGAAAACAGCCAGATGGAAGTAGTTGCGATCAACGACACCTCTGACCCCAAAACCAATGCCCACTTGCTGCAATACGACACGATGTTGGGCAAGTTTGATGCTGATATCAGTGCCGATGAGAACACGATCACTGTGAACGGTCACACGATTAAGTGTACGTCCGACCGCAATCCCGAAAACTTGCCCTGGAAAGCCTGGGACATCGATCTCATTATTGAATCAACAGGCGTCTTTATCACCAAAGAGGGTGCATCGAAACACCTGAAAGCAGGTGCCAAGAAAGTGCTGATTACAGCACCCGGTAAAGGCGATGACGGTACCTTTGTGGTAGGCGTCAACCAGCAAGACTACACCCATGAAAATCATTGGGTCATCAGCAATGCAAGCTGCACCACCAATTGCCTTGCACCGATCGCTAAGGTTCTGCACGAAAACTTCGGCATCATCAAGGGTGTGATGACGACAACCCACAGCTATACAGGCGACCAACGCTTGCTGGATGCCAGCCATCGGGATTTGCGTCGGGCACGAGCGGCTGCAATGAATATTGTGCCCACGTCTACCGGTGCCGCCAAAGCCGTAGCAATGGTGCTGCCCGCTCTAGCAGGTAAGCTTAATGGGATTGCCCTGCGAGTGCCGACGCCAAACGTCTCGATCGTTGATTTGGTTGTGCAGGTAGAAAAGACGACATTTGCTGAACAAGTGAACGAAGTGCTGAAGGAAGCATCCGAAAATTCACTGAAAGGTATTTTGAAGTATTGCGATTTGCCCTTAGTATCCAGTGATCACGCGGGTACGGACGAATCTGCGATCGTCGATGCCGACCTGACAATGGTGATGGGTGGAGACCTGGTGAAAGTCGTCGCCTGGTACGACAACGAGTGGGGCTACAGCCAGCGCGTCGTCGATCTGGCAGAACTGGTTGCCGCTAAGTGGGTTGCTTAAAGACAGGCACTTACCTGTTCGTTATGGCTCACTTCACATGCCCTTCGCTGCTAAGTGACCAAATTGTATTGTTCTAAACTAGATGCCTTTACCGTTAATTTTGCTCTGAGCGTTCAGAATGAAATGAATGGTAAAGGTATTTTTCTATGCTGCCCAGCCTTGAGGCATGGCGCTTGCTAGTAGTTATTGAGTAAAAACGTGTCCTTAGGAACAACGATCGCTGCGATTGCTACTGCCATTGTTCCTGCACAAGGTAGTGTCGGCATTGTGCGCCTATCGGGACTAGAGGCAATGGCGATCGCTCGTGCCCTGTTTCACGCGCCAGGGCAACAAACCTGGGAAAGCCACCGCATTCTGTACGGCTACGTGCGGCATCCCGCAACGCAACACGTCGTCGATGAAGCACTCCTGATGCTCATGCTGGCTCCCCGCTC
Source organism: Leptolyngbyales cyanobacterium (assembly GCA_038253425.1). Lineage (GTDB taxonomy): Bacteria > Cyanobacteriota > Cyanobacteriia > Leptolyngbyales > Leptolyngbyaceae > Stenomitos. The sequence continues at coordinate 6,122 of JBBSHC010000224.1, forward strand.
CTATACGCGTGAGGATGTAGTGGAGTTTCATTGTCACGGTGGCATGATGGCAGTGCAGCAGGTGTTGCAACTTTG
>JBBSHC010000225.1:0-6184 GCA_038253425.1 Leptolyngbyales cyanobacterium
AATCGACACATTTTGCGACTTTAAACGTAACGTAACCCAGTAATCTCTGATCTTGTGAGGCACTCTACAATGCTATTCTCTCAAACACTTTCAACCATCATTCGCAAAGCTCTACCTGCCAGTCTGTTGACTCTGTCAGCGCTGGCGATCGTGCCTGCCGTACTCTCAGCGGGTGCTGCTTCTGCAAGACCGATTACCTTCAATGACAGCTATGTTGGCGCTGGTGTTTCATCTGGCGTCACCAACGGTGGGCAAAGCGGTGATGCTGCGACCTTTGGTGGCAACATTCAAGGTCGTTTTGCTGTTCCCAATGCGCCTGTTTCCGTTCGCGGTGCCGTCCTTTTCAGCGGTGAGAGTGCTGCGATTATGCCACTCTTGACCTACGATTTACCCATCTCTAGCAATGCCAACCTTTACGCTGGTGCAGGCTATTCCTTTGCAGACAAAGAAGGCAAACCCACACCGCTCGGCAACAAAAACGCCCCTGTACTCACGGCTGGAGCCGAAGCAGGTATTGGTAGAGATATTGTGATTTACGGAGACGCTAAGTGGGGAATTGATGCTTACAAAAATAGCCCTGCTGATGCTGTTAGCTTTCAAGCCGGAGTCGGCTATCGCTTCTAACGGTGGCAGTCCACAGCGATTAGCGAGGTTGGTTGATTCACTCAACTGAATTGATCCAAAACTACCAAGAGCGGAGACACGGGAAGAAATTCACCTGTACTCCGCTTTTTTTATCAATACATTTTTGTACATTCAAGCATTTCTATAGGCAGGTTCAGCTTGTCTAGCAGGTTCTCTCTCACTAAAATTCAGTCTTTCCCAATACCTTCTCCCTTTGATACTGGCTATCTATTTCGATTGAACATTCAAAGCTTCTCATTGCTAACTGCCAATGCTGGAGCGTGTGTCACTGACGGGTTACTTCGGTTTTCACGACCGTTGGTGGTGTAGTTTTCCTACCGCAAGAGGGACGCGATCGCAGGTCTTGTTTGTCAACATAGAGTGTGAGAGCCAGATAACAATCATTAGTTGACAGTTTTTGATTGTGGTTTAGTAAGTATTTTTAGCCTGAGTGTTTGACTGACTGATGTGGCTCAGCTTAGATCATCAAACTGTATCAATTTAGAGGTTTTTCATCATGTCTACGCCAGTGAAAGAGAAGCTTTCCACTGATTTGAAGCAAGTAAAAGAAGTGGGTAAACTCCGCACCGATCGCGTTCGCGATATTGTACGCGGTGCCGTCTCACAAGTTACCAACGAATTCAAAGAAGGCTCTGGAGAGTTACGCTCTCTTGTCAAAGATATTTTTTCGTCTGCGATCGGCACCATTCAAACAGGCAGTCAGGACGTTAGAGAAGAAATCAACGCCTCCATTGAAGGGGTAATTGATGGCATTAGCAGTGCCCGCCAGCAAAAAATTGCTGAAACTGAAGCCGAAATGAAGCGCATTCAGACACAACTTTCTCAACAGCAAGACGAACTTGAGCAGGAACTTGAGCACGGTTTAGATGGCATTCAGGATGCTGCTAATACGGCTCCAGCCAAAGTTAAAGAGCAGGTAGAAGAAGCGATCGCGGCGTTCAAAAACAGCGACGAAGCGGCTTTACTAAAGAAACGCTATGCCCAACTGCAAGCTCAGGCTGCTCTCTTGCGGGCAACGTTAGCTGCCCGTAGCGAGTCGTACTATGACCAGGCACAAGGACATTTAGATGATGCCAAACACTGGTACAGCCAGGCTCGTCCTAAAGCTGAAGTTGCTAAAGGACAGGCAGACCAAAAGTTTGCTCAACTTGAACAGCAAATTGGTGAAGCAGGCACCGCGCTGGCTCGTCGGGAACGTGAAGTGCGGCAACTGTTGAGCAATCTACTGCGTCGAGCCTCCGACGTGGTTAAAGAAGATGATCACGATGCACATCCGCCTGTTCATCATCTCCCACCGTCGCAAGACCCAACTTTACAGGACAAGTAAGCGATCGCAGGCGCATACATACACGCAAATAGGTTAGGGGCGAACTTAAGCGGTTTGTCCTTAACCTCTTTTCGTTTCGCCACTTCTTTTCGTTTCGCCACTACAGTTGTGCAGAATTCTTTAGAATGCAGATTGATGCGAAGAAGCAATGTTAGGATCACTGTATTAACGTAATTCCGACTGACTTACTGGGAATCATAGTGACTCACAAGATGTTGGTTGTATAGCGTTATCCTGCCGAACGCCTCGAAGGTCAGGTAGTTTTTTAGTCAACGCTTATCTCTTGCTGCCGTTCTGATGGTTAATACTCAAACTCCCGCCGCTATTCGTAAACCCTCTAAAGTCGAAGGACTCAAGGACCGCAGTAATTTTTTGCGGGAACCAGTCGCGTCTGAATTGCTGCTAGACACGACGCACTTCACCGAAGACGCGACCCAAATTCTGAAATTTCACGGCTCCTACCAGCAAGACAACCGCGATAACAGGATCAAGGGTCAGGAAAAAGACTATCAGTTCATGCTGCGGACGCGTAGCCCTGGTGGGTATATTCCGCCCGAACTCTATCTCACTCTGGATCGGCTTGCTGATGAGTATGGGAACCATACACTCCGTGCCACCACACGTCAGGGGTTTCAAGTTCACGGTATTCTCAAGCGAAATTTGAAATCGGCGATCGCGGCGATCGTTACGAATCTGGGGTCTACTCTCGGTGCCTGCGGCGACCTGAACCGCAACGTGATGGCTCCGCCTGCGCCTTACAAAAACCGTCCAGAGTACGAGTACGCCCGCGAGTATGCAAACAACCTTGCTGACCTGCTAGCGCCACAAACGGGGGCTTACTACGAAATCTGGCTGGATGGCGAGAAGGCAATTTCGGCAGAAGAAAGCCCTGAAGTCATTGCTGCCCGTCAGAGCAACGGCAACGGCACCATTTTTCATGAGCCAGAGGAACCGATTTACGGGAAGCATTACATGCCCCGTAAGTTCAAGATCAGCGTCACTGTACCAGGTGATAACTCTGTTGATCTCTACTCGCAGGATGTCAGCCTGGTTGTGCTGACCAATCAACAGGGTGATGAGTTAGAAGGCTTCAACGTTTTTGCAGGCGGCGGGTTAGGACGCACCCACAACAAAGAAGAAACTTTTCCGCGCCTTGCTGACCCCATTGGGTATGTAGACAAGGCAGATGTTTATGACCTGATCAAGGCGATCGTGGCAACCCAGCGAGACTATGGCGATCGCGCCGATCGCCGTCATGCCCGGATGAAGTATCTGATCGAAGACTGGGGCGTTGAACGCTTTCGCGATCGCGTTGAGCAATACTTTGGCAAGTCCATTCAGCCCTTTAAGCCACTGCCCGCTTTCAAGTATCTAGATTTCTTAGGCTGGCACGAGCAGGGTGATGGCAAACTGTTTTGTGGTCTTTCCATCCAAAACGGGCGCATTAAAGACGACGAAACGTTGCAGCTCAAAACCGCACTGAAAGAAATCGTGCAAACTTTTAACTTGCCGATGCTGCTAACGCCCAGCCAGGATGCCATTCTTTACGAGATTGAGCCATCCCAAAAGGCTGAGATTCAGGCAATTCTCACTCGTTGCGGCGTAAAAGGTGAAACAGAGATTGATCCGCTCGTTCGCTACTCAATGGCATGTCCCGCTCTGCCGACTTGTGGGTTGGCGACCGCAGAATCCGAACGGGTCATTCCCAGTATTCTCGATCGTATTCGTGCTTTGCTCAATCAAGTGGGTCTAGAGCAAGAGCATTTTGTGATTCGGATGACGGGTTGCCCCAATGGTTGCGCGCGTCCGTACCTGGCAGAACTTGCCTTTGTGGGCAATGGTCCCGATACTTACCAGATCTGGTTGGGTGCATCGCCCCATCAAACGCGACTGGCGCAGATTTATCTAGAAAAGCTCCACATTAGCGATCTGGAAATTGCCTTTGAGCCGATCTTTGTTTACTTTAAGCAATCCCGTTTGGCTGACGAAAGCTTTGGCGACTTCTGCGATCGCGTCGGTTTACCAACCATTCACCAATACGTTGCCAGCTACCAACCGGATCAAGTGGCTACAGTCGAGACTGCCCACACGATCGCACCTGCTAGTAGCGCCACCAGTAGAGTTCGTCGCCGCGTCACCATTCAGGAAGACGTTTACACACGTTTGCAAGCAGCGGCGTTACGCGAAGGACAGCCGATCAGCCATCTTACCAATGCTGCGATCGATGCCTACCTGAATAGCTTAAATCAAGACTAAATGCAGTTGTCGGTACGGCTGGAGTGCAACTTTTGCAGAGACGCCCTTACCCGGCGTTTTTGCCTTTTTAGGGTGCAAAATTCAACGCAAAATTCGCTACTCTTAGGGTGACAGCAACCACACTTGAGCGAATTTACAGACATTGGTGCAGTTACAACGCTTAGTGATCACCCCTGAGCAACTTCACAACGGACGCATCGCTTTGGTGCCTTCTCAACGACACTACTTGCAGGGAGTTTTGCGGCTGGGTTGGGGCGATCGCTTTATTGCAATGGATGGACAGGGAAACGCATGGCTGGCTACGTTAAAACAAGCCCTCGACCCGCTTGAGTATCAGGCAGAAATTTTAGAAGCACTCACCGTGCAGACAGAACTCCCTGCCACCGTAACCCTGGTCGCCGCCTTGCCCAAAGGAAATGGCTTTGATGAAGTGGTACGTCAGTCCACAGAACTGGGAGTCAGTTGCATCGCGCCCGTCCTCAGCGATCGCACCTTGTTAAAGCCCAGCCCACAAAAATGGGAACGCTGGCAACGGATTGCCCAGGAAGCAGCAGAACAGTCCGAACGGCAGATTGCCCCTACCGTAATGGAGCCGAAACCATTTGCAGCCCACCTCCAGCAGGAAACGCAGCAGCTTTCACCACCGTCAACCAGAAAATTTCTTTGTGTCGCCAGGGGTGCCACCACTCACCTACTAGACTGCTTGCTAACAGCGGCTAATCCTCCTTCTGACCGCTCACCTATCACGCTTGCGATCGGTCCTGAAGGCGGGTGGACTAACACCGAGATTGAACACGCGATCGCCGCTGGTTATCAACTCGTTTCGCTGGGCGATCGTATCTTCCGCGCCGTCACCGCCCCCCTCGTCGCCCTCTCCATCATTGCCGCTACGTTAGAAAGAGTGAAGCATGAGGCATGAGAGTCCAAACTCAACACGGGCACTGTTGCTAGAAGAAGTCAGAAGCTACCATTAACTTAGAACTAGAAATCAGGAGTCAGGCGTTAGAAGTCAGAACTCAAAACTCAAAACTCAGAAGTAGAGGAGCAACAGAAGTAAGAAAAACTCAGAACTGCCTCCCCTCTCTCCTGCCTCTCCCTCTCCCCTCCTTCCCCTCCTCCCCCTTCACTCTCATGCTCGACGAAGTTGCGGCTGCCTTTGCGCGGCAGGATTACCAAACCGTTGCCCAACTCTTACCCCCCTTGTTGGCGCAGTCACCCAACAACCCCTGGGTTCAGTTCTACTCAGGGCGCTTGCAAGAAGTAACAGGTAAACTCGACGCTGCGGCAGCGCTTTATTGTCAGTTGCTGCGTGATACAACCAATGCAAAACTAGCGGTACAGGTGCGTCAGGGTATACAGCGCATCGAAACAAGGCGACAAGAACTCAGGCAGCAAGCGATCGCTCAGGCAACGGCAGAACCAAACAACGATGCGCTCGGATTTTTAGTCTTAGAAGCGGTCACTGGCGATGCACGCGCCACGGTTGTCCGAAATTTTACGCGGGCGACCAAGCTAGACGCCTACACTGCCCGCCTCCTGATTCCTACTCGCGGCTGGCGGTTATACCGCGCTGGTTCTGCTGGCGAACTGCAAGTCTATGGTCAAGAATTACGGGCTGCGGGTGTGCCCGCTTTCTGGGCAGCCATGCCCGAAGTACAGGCGATTCAAGTCTTTCGAGTGGTTTCCGTGCAGGCAGCCTCACCGCAAGCAATGGTTGTTTGTCAAAATACGCAAAATCAGCTTGGAGCGCTTAACTTTGCCTGGTCTGAGGTTAAACAACGAGTCGAAGGACTGTTACCCATCTTTGAGCAAGTGTTGGATGTAGGCTACCGCAACCGACTTGAGCGTAGAGAAGAAACCCAAGATTACGCCCATTTTTGCGATTTACACCTTCCTGGACGACGCTGCATCCTCCGCATTCATGACAGTAGCTATAAATTCGATCAAGGGCTAACG
>JBBSHC010000226.1:0-6162 GCA_038253425.1 Leptolyngbyales cyanobacterium
CCAGCAGGCGATCGTGCGATACGGTTCCCACGCTTGAGCAAGGCGTTCTACCGTTTTCTTATCCGGTTGTTCCAGCAGCCCATACGCACGACGAATCCCTGTACGAATGCCCAAATCATCGACAGGCAGAACATTCCAACGCTGTAGCCGAAAGATCAGCAGCATTTGCACCGTCCAGCGTCCCACCCCTTTAATGGGGAGCAGCGTTTGCACGATCGCCTCATCATCCATTTGCGCCAGATCAGCGAGGGTCGGCAATCCATTCAGGGTCTTTTGCGCCAGATCCTTCAGATACACAATTTTGGGACGCGAAATGCCTGCGCTCCGTAAGCTCTCATCCGGCGTGTTGAGTAGCTCGGCAGTAGTCGGAAAGCCCTGTGGGTAAAGTGCCAGAAAGCGGCGATGGATCGCAGCGGCAGCCTTACCCGACAACTGCTGATAAAGAATCGACTCACACAGGCAATACAGCAAATCACCCTTTTGCCGTCTCAGGTTCAGCGTACAGTCACCCACCTGAGCAATGAGAGCCGCCAAAATAGGATCAGCTTGTACGAGGGCAGCGATCGCCACTGAGTAATCGATCGGCACCGACATTTGAGACATAGCGCGCCCTAAACCTACATCTTGCTGATAATCCGCTGCACAATTTGAACGCCTGTCACTGCCTGCCAGCTAAACAAGCCTAAGATTGCGATATTTAGAAAAATGTGGGTATAACGCGCCCAGTCTATGCCTTTCTGCATCAGTGGCGATAGTGCAGCCGACGCTGCAATGAGACCAGTCATGCCCAAGCCAGCGAGCAAATGAGAACCCACAAACAGCTTACCGTTATTAACGTAGGTGACTGCCATGCCACCGATCGAACCCAAAACCATGAGTGCAAGCAGCAACGAACCAACCTGGTAATGCTTAACGTTAAATTTGCCTTTAATCAGCTCTTTCTTCTCCTCTCCTTCGGCATAGCGCACACGCCGCACCTTAACGCCCAGATAGAGGGCATAGAGCGTTAACCCAAACAAGACCCACATCAATGCGGGGTGAAAAAACTGGCTCCAAACTTTGACCGATTCGGGCAGGGCAGGGCTCATAGGACTAGCAACATCATGGACTACTTCATAAAAGTTAGCATGAAGTCAGGAGTCTGGGAGCAGGGAGCCAAGAGAGTAGGGGGGCAGGGGGAGCATTTTAAAACTCAAAACTACGACTTCCGCCTAAGGTGTTTAGATCGCCGACTTCTGGTTAAAACTTAGTCATCAATCATACTCCATCGTAGAAGTTGGGGATCTTTGCGTAAGCCCTAAAAACTTGAAATTCAAAACTTAAAACTCCTTACTCCTCTCCCTCGCCTCGTCTAGTGCAAAAAGTGTCTCATGCCTGTCAGTACCATCACGATTCCTAATTCATTCGCAGCATGAATGGAATCCTTGTCGCGGAGGCTGCCACCGGGTTGAACGATCGCTGCAATACCTGCTGCGGCTGCGGTGCGTACCGAGTCATCAAAAGGGAAGAAGCCGTCGCTGGCAAGGATTGCGCCCTGTGCTTTGTTGCCTGCTTGCTCCAGGGCAAGTTTAACGGAGCCGACGCGGTTCATCTGTCCCGCCCCGACGCCTAATGTTGCACGATCGCGGGTCACGACGATCGCATTTGATTTCACGTGCTTGCAGAGCTTCCAGGCAAATAGCAGTTCTGCCAGTTGAGCATCAGTGGGCTGTTTTTCAGTGGCGATCGTCCATTGGCGCGTATCAACTACGCGATCGTCGGCTGTTTGTGCCAGAAAACCACCCGCGATCGCTTTGACCGTCTCCTTCGGTCCACTATTAAAATCAGGTAACGTCAGCACCCGTACATTCGCTTTGGCGCTCAAAATTTCGGCGGCATCCGGTTCACATCCCGGCGCAACCACACATTCTAAAAAGGTTTTTGTGAGTGCAGTTGCGGTTGCAGCATCAATAGGACGATTCAAGGCAACAATGCCACCAAACGCTGAAATCGGATCGGCGTCAAACGCTTTTTGGTATGCCTCTGCTAAGGTTGCGCCGAGAGCCGCGCCACAGGGGTTCGTGTGCTTCAAAATCGCCGCCGCCGGATCGCTGTCTGGATCAATAAACTCGGCAATGATTTGGCGTGCCCCTTCTAAATCCACCAGATTGTTGTAGCTGAGTTCTTTCCCTTGCAGTTTGGTTGCCGCTGCCCAGCCTGTAGCGATCGCACCCGTTTGGTACCATGCGGCTGGTTGATGAGGATTCTCACCATAGCGCAATGCTTGAAGCTGCGTTCCCGACAGTGCAAACGTCTCAGGTAGAGCTTCTCCTGATTCTGGACTGCTAACGTCTGGCTCCTGCGCTTCTAAATAGGTGGCAATGGCACGATCGTACGCTGCTGTATGTTGAAACGCCCGTAACGCGCAGGTTCGGCGGAAGGCTGGTGATGCAATGCCTTCATGCTGACGGAGTTCTTGCAGGTAAGCATCGTACTGGGTCGGACTGCACAAGATCGTGACATGCGCGTGGTTTTTGGCTGAAGCACGCACCATTGCCGGACCACCAATATCAATTTGCTCGATCGCGTCTGCCAGAGAGACATCTGGTTTCGCGATCGTCTGTTCAAAGGGGTAGAGGTTCACAACAACGAGGTCGATCGGACGAATCTGCTGCGCCTCCAGATCTGCAACATCCTGGGGCACCGTTTGCCGTGCCAAAATACCGCCATGAATGCGAGGATGCAGCGTTTTTACTCGACCACCCAAGATTTCGGGGGAACCTGTATACTCGGAGACTTTAGTAACGGGCAATCCAGCCTCTTTCAGGGTTTGAGCAGTGCCACCGCTGCTAATCAGGTCAAACCCAAATTCCTCTACCAGCCGCTGCGCCAGTTCAATGAGTCCTGCTTTATTCGATACGCTCAACAGTGCCAGCCGTGCCATCACAACGCTCCCTTCACTTCACAGATTTCGCTTTACAGATGTGGCAGTCTATCTTAACGAAACACATTTGAAAAGCGTTTGCCATCATAGCTGTTTACCATCTAGCTAAGGTCTGCATTGAGATAGCATAGGCGTTGCCGCATTGATAAGAACTGCATCATGACTCTGAAAACAATTACTATGCCGCCTGCCAACGGTCAGCCCCCACAAGGAGTGGTTGTGATTCTACATGGCTGGGGTGCCAGCGCCAAGGATGTAGTACCACTGGCAGCATTGCTGCGTCTGCCAACCTGTCAACTCGTCTTTCCCGATGCGCCGTTTCCCCATCCTTATTCAACAGATGGCAAGATGTGGTACGACTTTACAGACAATTTCAACTTTCGGGTAACACCTGAGTTTCGCGATCGCGCTGACCTTGTGACCAGCCGCAATCAGCTAACCAGCTTGCTCAAAGCCTTACCAGCTACAACGGGGGTGCCGCTTTCGCGCACGATTTTAGGCGGCTTCTCGCAAGGTGGTGCCATGACGCTAGATGTGGGCTTAGGGCTACCCCTGGCAGGGTTAATGGTGTTGAGCGGCTATTTGCACGCACCGATCGTGCCGCAGCCAGCCTTTCCGCCTGTATTGATGGTGCATGGCAGGCAAGATACAGTTGTGCCGTTGGTGGCTGCAAAGCAGGCGTTAGCCAGTTTGCGGGAGTTGGGCGCTCAAGTGCAGTATCAAGAGTTTGATATGGGGCATGAAATTCGACCGCAGGTGTTAGCGCTGGTGCAGCAATTTATTGAAGGATTGTTGCCAAATGGTGAAGGATTGTTGCCGGATGATGAGGGAAATGCTAAGACGTAGCCCCAGACAGATGGCGTGAGGTAAGATTTAGGATGAGTCGCACATGTCTAGAGTTCTTCTTGATGGCTCAGGCATTTCAGAGGGAGGTGGTAGCAATGGCAACTTTAAGCGTTGAACAACTGGATGCATCCAAGTGGAGCGCCACAGAGATAGCAGAGCTTGCTATCCGTTTGGAAAAAGACGATTACGTGAATGCGTTTGAAGGGCTGAATGATTGGCATTTGCTTCGAGCGATCGCGTTTCAGCGTCCTGAACTCGTTGAACCATACCTCCACTTGTTGGATATGGAAGCGTTTGACGAAGCGTAACACGGTCGTTCACAGGTAATCGATCATGCATGTGCGATCGTGACTTTGCTTGATCGCGCACCTAAGTGATTACAGATCTTCCAACGCCTCTCTAAAACAGTCACCGTCGATCGACTATGCAGGGCAAGCGAGTTTTGGTGGGCATTGGCGGTGGCATTGCTGCCTACAAAGTTTGCGAAGTCATCTCAGGGTTAGTGCAGGATGGGTTTGAGGTGCGTTCGCTTTTGACGAAGGCGGCAGAAGAGTTTATCACTCCACTAACGGTGGCAACGCTGTCTCGTCATGCGGCATATACAGATGCCTCGTTTTGGCAGGCAACCCACGATCGCCCGCTGCATATTGCACTTGGTGAGTGGGCAGACGTTTTTTTGCTGGCACCGCTCACGGCAAATACCCTGGCAAAGCTGGCGTATGGCATGGCAGATAACCTGCTGACCAATACGGTGCTGGCATCGACCTGTCCCGTCTTGTTAGCGCCCGCCATGAATACCGATATGTGGGAGCAGCAAGCCGTACAGCGTAATTGGCAGCAGCTTCAGCTTGACCCGCGCTATCACACGGTGGGTCCTGGTGCAGGGCTGTTGGCGTGCGATCGGGTCGGGATGGGTCGTATGGCGTCACCAGACAGCATTCTACCTCACCTCCGCTCCCTGTTGTATACGGGCGGGAAGCGAGACCTGGTAGATAAGCGGGTGTTAGTTAGCGCTGGCGGTACGCAAGAGTATTTCGATCCAGTACGCTTTATTGGCAATCCGTCTACAGGCAAAATGGGTTTAGCACTGGCACAAGCGGCGGCTCACCGGGGTGCTACAGTCACGTTGATTCATGGTCCTGTAGAAAAGCAATTAAGCGCCGTGCTGCAACGGGTACGAAAAATTCCTGTCGTGAGCGCTGATGACATGCGACAAGCCTTGCTGGAATGCTTTCCTGATGCCGACTGGATGCTTATGGCAGCCGCCGTTGCTGATGTGAGACCAAGCAGTTACAGCGCCGCAAAGCTACCAAAGCGATCGCTTCCGACTGCCCTACCACTCACTGACGTACCCGACATCGTGGCAGAACTAGCGACGTTGAAACAGCCTTACCAACGGCTGATTGGCTTTGCCGCCCAAAGTGGCGATTTCGTGACGCCAGCGATCGCAAAACTTAAGCAGAAGAAGCTGGATGCGATCGTGGCAAACCCGATCGATCAACCCGACAGTGGGTTTGGCAGCGATTTTAACCAGGCGGTGTTTTTAAGCGCTCAAGGGCAGCAGCAGGCGATCGAGCGATGCAGCAAACTTCACATGGCACATCAGTTGCTCGATTTTATCCACATGATTTAGGTAACGAGCATGATGACGGGACCGGGTTTGATTCCCACCTTCCTTTACTACTTCGTCGGCACCACGCTCATTGTGGCGTTTGTAGTTTCTCAGCAGACAGACGTAAGTCTGACCACAAGTGCGCCCTATCAAGTGGGTACGTTGTTTGGGCTGCTTGCCGGACTAACGGGCGCTTACTTCAATCGCAGTGTCACCATGACTGAATCGTTCGTTGATGCGCCTGCCTTTACCAAAAAGCTGGTGGCTGCTCTGACCGACATGGGCTTTGAAGCACAATCTACGATCGACGCGTTCACAGTCTACGAGCGATCGTCGTTAAGTAGATTCTTCTCTTTAAAGCTTTTGGTGCAGCTAGAACCAAATACCGCCACAATTGCAGGGCGATCGAACACAATTAAACAACTGCGGCAGAGGCTTGAGGCTTGAGGCTTAGAGCTTGTTACAGCGCTTTTCAGATGAATAAAACACACGTAGGGGTGGATCAGTTGGTGAATGAGTGAGGCGTAAAGGAACGTGGTTAGAGATAAAACGTCGGGTAAGCATAGTCATCGCGATCGTCGCACAGCACTGGTTGGCAGTCCACTTGTAGAGAGTGAGCAGACTGTAGCTGATCTGCCTCCTCCCTTGGAAGCCTAGACTCTATATGCAAGCTCTCATGTCCAGCACGGCTGTTCTCTTCTTGTTGTTCCGCTGCTTCAGCTAAAACGTAGAGGTATGTGAGATCGTTCATAGAAGATGCGAGCTTATTAGCGCGAGTTTA
>JBBSHC010000227.1:0-6139 GCA_038253425.1 Leptolyngbyales cyanobacterium
AAAGAAGAGGCGACTGCGATCCTGGTTCAGTCTCACTGGATATTCCCCATTAATCGGCTTGGGGATGGGATGGGAAAGACCCGTAATTTGTTTGTAGCGTTTTAGCAGTCGAGGGCAGCTAATCCAGACAATGGGTTGACCGGGACAAAACACAGGCAACCAAACCAGCGAGGCATACTCAAATTTGACTAACGCTTCGGTTGTGTCACCTTCATCGGCAGAGCTTCCATACCAATAATTCTCGTCAATGGCGGGAGAGACATTGAGTGCTTTTCCTGCTGCCCCTTTTCTCAACCATTGCAACCGAGTTAAGTTTGCCTCTCTGCCATTCGCTAGCACTTCGACGAATTCTTGTTGAATGGGGTCTGGTATGGTTACTCCCCGCGATCGCAGTTCTTTTTCCAACCAGAGTTGCCGTTTCTGTCGCATATCGGCGCGGAAGCGACCGCGAATCGAGCTACCAGGAATAATCCCCGTCTGGGTAAACTGGTCGCGGAAAATTAGGTTGAGGTTGCCCGTTTCTTCGCCAGCGCTGGCACCGACGTGCAGTGGGGCGAGGGTTTCAATGATGCCGTAGGCTTTGTGGTACATAAGTACAGATGATTTGTGGTCGTTGAAAGATTGAAAAGCAAAGATTGAGACCGTTATTGAACGATCGCCCCTTCTTTGACTGCCGAGACAGAAGATACACTGGGCAACGGTAGCGCCAACCCACAACCCCAGCGTTTCAGCGACACCCCTTCTTGCGGAAACCAGCTAACATCCCACTCTTGCCATGCTGCCAACGGCTTTTTAAGCACATACACACTGCCAGCAGGTACGGCATAGCGCCCGCGTGAGAGGAGTTTGGGTTGATGAGACTGATGGATGCTCTGACCTTGCTCATCTTTGCGATCGCCCAGTCGGTAACGAAAGGGTTTGGGACGATCGGTCATCAGCGTCAAAACGTCCCAAATGGTTGTCAGGTCGCTATCAACCTTTTCTAACTGATGACGATCGCTGTGCTCCTTGCCTTTGCGAAGCAAGCGTGGCTCTCGATACGACAGGCGATTGGAACCCCAAACTGCTGGAGTTAGCAAGGCAAAAAAAGCTCCCACTGGTTTGTCAGTGCTAAATCGATCCTGAATGGTTTGATCCAGATCCACCGATCGCACATCAACGAGATGCCCCTCGCCACCAAAGCGATACCAGCCCGACTTTAATGGATGAGTTGCAAGGTAGACCAGACAGGTTTCTGGTGCCATCTGAATGGCGTTTTCCACAAAGAGGCTTCCCCGTTCATCGTCCGCCTCCACAACCCGGCGCTCATCGTCCTTTAAGCGGGGATGCAGATGGGGCAAAAATTTCCAGGGATCAGGTTTGACATCGGGTGTCTCTGGGTCAGCGTTGCGCGGCGAGTTCCACTGTTGAATCGGGAGCCAGGTGTTGCTTTCAAACTTAGCAACGGGTGCATGACCCGCTTCGTCTCGCCAGCACACGATCGTCTGTCCTGCTTCATCATGGGTTTGAGGCGACAGAATGTGTGCAATCTTGCCATCTTTAATCAAGTAATGTTTGGGCGTGGGTACATAGAAATCTTGCTGCTGTGGCTCGATCGCCTCTGTTTTCGTCCAGAACGGACCTGCCAGGTAAAAGTCATCTCGTTTCATCCAGGATTCACCATTGGCAGCGGCAAACAACCCCGAAACTGTTGCTGCGCTGGGCGGAAAGCTGGTGCCCGATCGCCCAACCAGATTTTCGGGCGACAGAAAGCGTCCCGCACTGCCGTAAAGTAAGCCCAACGGCTCGATCGCAATTAGATATCGGAACATAGATGAAAGCCTACTTTTGCCAGGTTAATCATCCAGGCGGTTAACGCTTGCCTGGTTTTGGAAAGGTCTAGATCGCCGTCGGGTTGTTTATTTTTGGTGTAATTGACGCGATCGCCCAGTAAGCCACCCTTTAACCGTTTTTTGGTTGGTGCGCCTGGGTCAAAACTTTCTTCACTATTCCACAAACCATCTTGCTCCCAGTAATCAGGAGCGTTGCAATCCTGTCCCGCGATTGCCATCAAGTTGTAAAACGCCTGGTGATCCGGCTCATTCCAGGCAGTGGTTGATGCGTCGAGCGTATGCGTTGCTTTGAAATACACATTGAATAGTGCCAGCGCCACTTCCAGACGATCGTTCACAGGTTTGCCCTTGTCATCTTTACCCTGAAACGCATGACGCGCTTCCAACACAGCCACATCATTAAAGAAGTGCGCCCAGTTGCGATCGTGGGCTGTGCGATTGGCTGATGTGCGATCGTTTAATGTGCGATCGTGGGCTGTGCGATTGGCTGATGTGCGATCGCGGTAATCCTGCAACACAGGCAGAAAGCGCCAGGGACAGACCCACTCCAGGTAGTTGCCGCCGTTAAAAAGCACTCGGAGAGCAACGCGATCGCGCCCCTGTTTTTTAGCCGCTTTTTCCGCATCCCGGCACTGCTGCAATACTTCTCGCTGTGGGATACCAGGTGCAACCCAGACAAACCCGACACTGACTGTAATGGGTTTGGCTATGGGCTGATCCCAACTCGTTGACTTGAAGCGATCAAACCAATTGAGGCATTCCTGTGCTTTCAGTGCCGACTGTGTGCGGTTGAAAACACCCAGAAAGTCATCGCCGCCAGCATAAACAATGCGACCGTTCATAAAGGTGCGTTGCAGCGTATTGCCCCACTCCCGCATGGTCGTGCTGAACGTTGTAATCGCCTGCGGCTCGTTGGGCTGCCCTGAAAGCTGTTTCAGATAGTCTCCCGCCTTATCACCATCGCCACAGAACCAGCCTGTCCACGGCTTTTTGGCGGCTGTATTGGCTTCGGTGCCATCGTAGTCTTGCCAGCGGCTGATATCCTTGAAGCTCTGTGGAAACTCCAGGTTGAGGGGTCGAGCGATCGCTTCAATGGTAATCAGGCGCTTCACCAACTCCAGAATGCTCAGTTGCTCTCGATCCGTAATGGTTGCGTCTCCCAACGCTGGATGCTGGCTTAAGGCTTGGTAAAAGGCTTTGCTTTCACTTCTCAAGAATGCCTCGATATCGGTTTCATCGGTGAACTGTGTTTCGCCATTGCTAGCGCTCAAGTGTTCGTAGTAGCGCCTAACGGGTGCTGATTCGTAGCGAATGGGGTGATATTTAGGATTCACCTTCCGTCCCATACCTGGAAACGCAACCGCATCGGCACCCGATAGCGTGGAACTTTCACCCGTCCAGTTAATGCCTGTCCAGCCCCGGCTTCGCTTCACTTCATTGAGATTTTCCCGTGCGGCTTGAATGGTGGTTCCAGTTGTCCAGAAAAACTCCCAGGCGTGGGTTGTCCACAGTGACCATTCCCGTCTCCAGCAATAATCAAACTCTGGCAAGTTCGTCTGAATCCAGGTTTTACATTTTTGAATAAGCTGAGACCAGGCTTGGTCAAAAACGTCTTTTGCCGTTTGCTTGGGGAAATAGCCTGCAATCAAGATTTGATTGGGTGTGCCCTGGGTCACATGAATGAGGGCGGGCGAAATCAGGCTGTAATCAGCAGCACCAGGATCGTGTGCCGCATCACAGAGGGCACGAGCCAGGTACGAGAGGATGAACGAACTGCCGTACAGATCGCGCAACTTGCGAGACTTCTCAATAAAGCCCTGAACGGGCGCAAAGGTGATCGCGGTATAACAGCTTACGTCGTCAGGCATGATGAAAGTTCAGCGAGGAAATGGCTTTGCAAACATAGTAGCAGCGGCTAGAAGAGGGGACTTCCAGTGACTAATTAGACGAAGAGGCAACATTCTGGAAGGATACTTTTAGATGGCTTAAAGCACGAAGCCCAATGCTGGATCAGGTATTCAAAGATAAAACTGTAGCTCATTTAGCTTCATCAGGTCGCGGTAAGTGCTAGAGCCACTGTCATACTGTGTCAGTGTAATATTCCAGTAATTTTGGAGCGCTATCCCCAAGATAATTGCCAGCGCCACTGGCATTGAGTAAACCAAGCGGATCTCCTCATAGTTCTGTTGGGCTAGATTAAGCACCTTGAAAATTTCCCGTGAGTATTGCATCCAATCTTCGTGCAATTCAATCGTGCCGATCGATCGACTTTTCATGTAGAGCAAATCACCGTACGCCGTAATGCTTGGATCTTTGATGGAAATTTTGTGAGAAGAGACATCGATCGCGACCGTCACCTTCTTCTGACTTTTCTGAGGAAATTTCACTGCAAATTTCTCAATTTTTGCAACATCTTCTTTTAGGGTTCTATCTCGAATCTCCACGACGGGATAGTAGCTGTCAGAGGTTTTGCTGTATTGAAAAACCTTAATACTATCCAGGCTGAGAACTGTGCCAATCAAAATGCCAACGCTAGCTGGTCCAATATACGCCAGATCAATCACCGTATTTCTGGGCGTTTTTGTTTTTAGCTTTTCCAGGCTATATCGAGTGATTTTCAAGAAATCCTTTAATCTTTCAGTCTCGTAAATATCACCCCGATAGTTAAAAATTAAATCCGATGGAAGAATTTGAAGATATTGCGCTAAATTACGTCGATAATTTTTGAACCTTCTGTCTTGCTCAATTAAATTGAACAGAGCGTTGAGCGCATTTTCACTATTGGCTGGATTGGAGATATTGATCACGATCGGCAGCGGAATGGCAGCATGTTTGTAGATAGACAGTTTCCGAGCTTCGCTCCAGATGCCCAGCACAATTAATATCAGCACAGCCACCACTACTACACCATAACCAGCACCGAACTGATCAGCTACTAAGCCGCCGATACCTCCTATGATGCCTGCTGTAACCGTAAAGGGATTACTAAGAATTGCTACTGGATCACGGACAAGCTCAACGATCGTCGTTTTGACCTGTCTAACAATTTGTTGCCCACCGCTCCGCTTAAGCATCTGCATTTTCTTTTTTCTATAGCTGCTGTTTTAACACAACAATGCAAGTTTTTAGGAAATTTCTTAATCGCTCTAACTTTCAGCTTGCCTGGAGCCATGTGGCAGCCAATCAGGGGTGTGCTGGGGTTGATGGCGAAACGATCGCCCACTTTGCCCAAAATGCCGATCGCTACCTGGAAGACCTGCGAAAGGCAGTGGCACAGGGCACCTATCGCTCCCTACCCTTGCGTCAATTGTTCATTCCCAAAAAGCCCACTACCCAGAAACCAAAAGGCTGGCGCGAATTACGGGTGCCAACGGTACGCGATCGCATTGTCCAACAGGCACTCCTGAACAGACTCCATCCCCTACTAGAACCTCAGTTTGAATCCTGTAGCTTTGCCTACCGTCCCGGACGATCGCACCTCATGGCAGTCCAGCAGGTCGGCAAATGGCGCGATCGTGGCTACGAATGGGTCTTGGATGCCGATATCGTGCAATTTTTCGATGCCATTGAGCATTCCCGGTTGTTTGCCGAAATCCAGGAGCGCTTAAAGCAGCCCTGCTTTCTGGCACTGCTTCAGGCATGGGTGACGGTTGGGGTCTTAACGCCAGAGGGGATTATCCTGCCGACTAAAGGAGTGCCCCAAGGATCAGTGGTTTCCCCCATCCTTGCCAATATTTATCTGGATGATCTGGATGAAATACTGACAACCTTAGGGCACAAGGTCGTGCGGTTTGCGGATGATTTTGTCATCCTGGCGCGGACGGAGCAGCGTATCCTTCAGGCAAAGCAGTCTGTGAGCGAGCTACTGGCAGGAATGGGCTTACAGCTCCACCCCGGTAAAACCCAGATCACCACATTTGACAAAGGCTTTCGCTTTTTGGGGCACGTCTTTGCAGGTGATGTGATTGTCACCGTCCAGAAAGAGAAGAAAGAGCCTCCGCCGGGGCATCCTCAACAGAAGGAACTCCGACTGGTTCATGTCGATCCAGATCTGCCCTCAAACCAAATACAGCAGGCAATGGTAGAGGCGTTGAAGACTGCCCAGCATCCCATTCCGCCGCCGCTCTTTGTGGTGTTGGGGTACAAGATCCGAGAGTCACAGCCTGTCTCAATTCGCTCTAACGAAACTCCGTGGAACCCCGCTATGTCTACGCTTTACTTAATGCAACAGGGCACAACGCTCAAACGAGAACAGGAACGGTTCATTATCCAACCCCCTAAAGAAGCGGCAACAGAAGTGCCGCTAC
>JBBSHC010000228.1:0-6114 GCA_038253425.1 Leptolyngbyales cyanobacterium
CAAGGCTCCAATGCGGGGGCGATCGCTGGCATCAAGCTTTGCCATCCCTCCCAAAACTTGGGGAATCGGACCCTTCTTACCCAAATACTTCACCCGGAGCTGTTCCAGTTGCGCTAACGAGTCTGTTGCTGCCAGCGCCTGTTGAGCTTCTTGACGAATCGATTCTAATTGCGCTGCAAGTTCTTGAGGCTGAACAGTCATACTAAGAAGTTGTTGGTTATTAGTTGTTAGCGGCTGGTCTATCTGTTGGTCTATCTAACGATCTAAGGCAACAGATTGAGTAAGATCAGGGTCGGGAACGCCGATCTCAGTGCATTGGATCGGTGCGTCACTCATTCTTCAGTTTAGTCGCTGAGTGGGAGCATACGCGATCGCTCTCCAAAGTTCCCCACTTCCTACTCCCTACTCCCTACTTCCTACTGATCTAATGAAACTACTCATCAGCAACGATGATGGCATTTTTGCCCTGGGTATTCGCGCCTTGGCAAATCGGTTAGCCGAGGCAGGGCACGATGTTACCGTTGTCTGCCCCGATCGAGAGCGATCGGCGACCGGGCACGGCTTGACCCTCCACCAGCCCATTCGCGCTGATCTGGTTAAATCGGTGTTTCATCCCAGCATCAAAGCGTGGGCATGTTCTGGCACACCCTCCGACTGTGTAAAGCTGGCGCTCTGGGCATTGCTAGACAGCCCCCCGGATCTGGTGCTATCTGGCATTAATCACGGCTCTAACTTGGGTACTGATGTGCTGTACTCAGGCACCGTATCGGCGGCAATGGAAGGCGTGATTGAAGGGATTCCCAGTATCGCGTTTAGCCTGACCAGTTTTTCGTCGTCCGAATTTCAGCCAGCCGCCGCTTTTGCTCAGTCACTCGTTGCCCAAATTGCTCAGCAGCCTCTACCAGAGTTACTGTTGCTGAATGTCAATGTGCCTGCGGTACCCCAAGCAGCGATCGCGGGCGTCATGGTGACGCGTCAGGGCATTCGTCGCTATGTGGATGTTTTTGAAAAGCGGCTCGATCCACGCGGCAAAACGTACTACTGGCTGGCTGGCGAACTGCTAGAGGACGTTGCTGAGGCGTCCGAGACGCTTGATCAGGTGCCGACGGATGTTCAGGCAATTCGTGACAACTATATTACGCTGACCCCACTGCAATACAACCTGACGGCTGTGACGGGTCTGACCAGCCTTAAAGACCGGAAATTTGGTTTTCCCGACAACGGCGTGGAGTAGAACCTCCAGCCATGAAAACGCCGGACGTAGAAAAATTGGCGTTCATTCTGTGCGTGTGCATCACCAAATGGGTACTTTAAGAAGACAAAGCCCCGTAAAGTTTATGTAAAAGCGACAACTGCGGTAGATTTGAAGTAACTGATTGATACTATCGATCGCTAGAATCACTGAGTTTAGCGATCGTGATCACTGACACTGCTTTCGATTTCAGTAAGGCTAGCTTGAGGGGCATTCTTGAGTACAGTCTTTAACGTCATGTTTATTCAGGTTAAGCTTCTGATCTATTCAAGACCGCTGCTGATCCTGGAGGCTCGCTAGAATCTTGCAAGAAATACCCATGTCCAATTCAGGCAACCAGTTCAAAGTCACATTTTGGGGCGTTCGGGGAAGTATTGCTAGTCCGGGGTCAACGACCGTGCGCTATGGTGGCAATACACCCTGTGTAGAGATGTGTGTGGGAGGCGATCGTCTGATTTTTGATGGCGGAACAGGCATTCGCGTTTTGGGACAGTCACTGTTGCCGCAAACGCCAATGGAAGCCCATATGTTTTTTACCCATTCTCATTGGGATCACATTCAAGGCTTTCCCTTCTTTATTCCCGCTTTTGTGAAAGGCAACCGTTTTCATATTCACGGCGCGATCGCGCCCAACGGTTCGACGATGGAACAGCGCTTGAATGACCAAATGCTGCATCCAAACTTTCCTGTGCCGCTGCAAATTATGGGTGCAGACCTGAAGTTTAACGATATTGAAGTTGGTCAGACCGTACAAATCAACGATATCACGGTCGAAAATGCGCTCTTAAATCATCCTGGTCAAGCAGTCGGGTACCGTGTCAACTGGCGGGGACATGCTGCTGCTTACATTACGGATACTGAGCATTTCCCTGACCATCTGGATGAAAACGTGCTTTTTCTAGCTCGTCAGGCAGATTTGCTGATCTACGACGCGACCTACACCGATGAAGAATACCACTCTGAGCAATCGAGTAAAGTCGGCTGGGGTCACTCGACCTGGCAAGAAGCAGTCAAAATTGCTCAAGCCGCTCATGTAAAAACGCTGGTTATTTTTCACCACGATCCGCTCCATAGCGATGAGTTTCTCGATCGGGTCGGTGAACAGGTAGCTGCTGCGTTCCCCAATAGTTTGATGGCACGCGAAGGTCTCGTCATTCAAATTGCGCCACCCAGTGCAGTACCTGAACCTATGGCGCTTAAATCCGCTCCTGAACTTGAGGTGTCTGTGTAGTTGAGAGTCTGGTTAGAAGGCAGAAGGCAGAAGGCAGACGGTAAAAGGCAAAAGGTAAAGGGTAAAGGGTAAAGGGTAGGAGTCAGAACTCAGAACTCACACCTCCCTTCGGCTTGAGTCCAGGTCGAAAGCAAAGCTCAAAACTCTTCAGTGCCCTGCCTGCTTTGTAATACACAACTCACAACTGACAACTTAAAGCTTTTCATCCTTCATCGCTTTCTTTCGCTGTCCCCTTTTGTGTCAAACTGTAAAGCGTGTGGGTTACTTCATCGCCAGCTACTGTTCTTACTCCGACTGCCGTTGCCCAGGGAAACTTTGATGGTGTGCATCAGGGGCACCGACAGGTCATTCAACCTGTTTTGGCGGCAAGGAGCGATCGAGAAAAGCGCTCATACGCGACTGTTGTTACTTTTCAACCGCATCCCCAAGAATTCTTTACAGGGCAAACCCGCACGCTCCTGACGACTTTGCTCGAAAAAGCAGCTCAGTTGAGCGCGATCGGTGTGGAACAGCTAGTGCTGTTACCGTTTGACCAGGAGCTTGCGAACCTTAGCCCACAGCAGTTTGTTGAGCAAGTTTTGGTGCAGCAACTCAGGGCGGCAATCGTTAGTGTGGGCTTTGACTTTTGTTTTGGTCGGCAGCGTACAGGCACGGCAGAGGCGTTGCAGGCGATCGCGGCTCGCTATGATATTACCGTTATGATTGCGCCATCCAAAAATCTAGGGAACGAGCGCATCAGTAGCTCTGCCATTCGCTGTGCGTTGGAACAGGGCGATCTAATGCTTGCCAATCAACTCTTGGGCTATCCTTATCGTTTGGTTGGCAAGGTGGTACAAGGGCAGCAACTGGGTCGCACGATTGGGTTCCCGACGGCGAATCTTGAACTTCCTTCAGAAAAATTTTTGCCTTGTGTAGGTGCCTATGCGGTGCGGGTGCATGTGTGCGATCGTGAGCGTGAGGTTGACCTGGGCGCAACACCGTCGCTAGCAGGTGTGATGAATATTGGGTACCGTCCAACTGTGAATGGCGCGACTCAAACTGTAGAGGTCCATTTGTTGGATTGGTCGGCTGATCTATACGGGCAAACGTTGATTGTTAGCTTAGAAAAATTTTTGCGATTGGAACAGAAATTCGCGTCCTTGGATGACCTTAAAGCTCAGATTCAGGCAGACGGTGACAATGCTCGCGTATTCCTTGAATAAACGTTTTTGCGCCTGCACGGTGAGTCGGCAAGCGTAAACCATGTTTCAGACGCGATCGCTTAGAGTACGGTGCTGTTTGCCTGACAAAACGCTGATCACTGGCAATTGCAGCCTGATCTTGATACATCCAACACAGATTGATCCGTTCAACACAGATTGACATGCTTAGCTTTTGGGCAAAAACGAGCGGTACGTGGATCAACGTGGCAACGATTTTGCTTGGCACTTTGTTGGGGCTGCTGCTACGAAAAAGCTTGCCCTCAGCCATGCAGCAGGTGATTACACAAGGGGTGGGACTCATTACCATGTTCCTTGGCTTCACGATGGCTAGTAGCTTGTTTAAAGCCCAGGCAGGACACGTTGATGGGGTGGTTTTGGGTTTGCTGGCAATTGTACTCGGTGGGTTGCTGGGGGAAGCGTTGCAGCTTGAGGCGCGCTTGCGCGTCTTTGGTGACTGGCTGAAAGCACGGGTGAAGGGTGAAGGAAGTTTTACTGAAGGCTTTGTAGCGGCTAGCCTGCTGTTTTGCGTCGGTCCAATGGCGCTTATTGGCAGCCTTAATAATGGGTTGGCAGGAAACAACACGGTATTAACGATTAAAGCCACGATGGACGGTTTGGCGGCGATCGCGCTGACGGGCAGCTACGGCATGGGAGTCGGCTTTTCTAGCGTCATGATTCTGCTGTATCAGGGAGGGCTTTCGTTGGCAGCAGGGCTATTGACGAAGGTTTTGCTCAATCCCCTGACCGATCCTCGCGTTTTACTAACGTCGGGTGTTGGCGGACTGATGATTTTGGGGTTGGGGCTGAACTTGTTGGATGTCGCCAAGATTAAGGTTGCTTCCTTTCTACCCGCCTTGCTGCTGGCTCCGCTGCTGTATGGCATCGCTCAGTAGTTAACTTGATGCTGGTCTGACTGAACTAGCTGATATAGCTGCCGCCACAGAGCTTAGGACATTGGGATCAAAGGGGGTGTGGGGGCAGCCCCCAGCCAGGGGTTCCACCCCTGCACCCCGTCCTAACCAGAATGGCTATGGCTATAGCTACTAGAGGGGTGAGCGATCGTTGAACCTTTTTAACAACCTGGGCTGAACGAATGGATAGTACAGCTAACAGGTGAGCCGTACAGCGTGTCTTTGATGCTCGAAACTGTCGGTCGGTTAAAGTACAAATGTACTAAAATAGAAGAGTGGATGAGGTGGGGCAATCTCTACTGTCTGTAGCAATGTCGCCAGCCCTGGTGGTTCTGGAAGGCGGTTTTCACCCACGATCGCACGCGCCAACGGCAGTGATTTTTAACTACGATCGAACAAGATGCTAGGCAAGGATTTGCAATGCAAGTGGGTCGGTTCTTTTCCTTTCAACCGGGTCGAGTAGGGCAGTTTTTAGCGCCCAGAGTCTTAGTCGTGCGATCGCCCTTTCGGGCAGTTTCCGCTGACGTTTGCTATCTCGGTTTTGACCATCTGAACCAGGCGCAGAAATTTGCTCAAAAGCTTGCCTGGATCGGGGCAAATTTCCAGTTTCGTCGCAGTCAGGTGATGCCGCAACGCTACGAAATTTGCTTGCGAGGGCACCGCGATCTTGCGCGCACGTTAGCGTACTGGGATCGTCGCGCTGACCAGTGGCTTCATGCCGATCGACATGCTGATGCTGCGATCGCGGCTTGAGGCGAGACTTGAAACCGTTGTTTGAATTCGCTAAAATAGTACAAACGTATTAATTTGAGTTTTCGATCTATGACTAAGCACTACATTCTTAATCTTGATCCAAACGCCAAATATGATTGGGATCGGTGCATTCTGCGCGATCCGATCACGGCTGATCATCCCGCTCTAGCGGCGTTGGTGGCTCAGGCAGTCGGAGAAGAGCCAGGCTCGTATCTCATTGCGGTCAACATTGAAGTCAAAGTATTGGAAAAAGCCGATGTTGAGCAGGTTCGTCGTGCTGCTGCCCCCGTCGATGTACTTTATCGGACCCCACTGCCTCAATTAACGGAATTGGTGGCTTGAAAAGAAATTGGTGCTTGAAGAGGTTAGCCTGAAGGGTTTGTAATCATTCAGTTGTCCTTACAGGTTTGATGTCAAGCCGTTAAGTAAGGCTCAGCCTCACACTTAAACATCAGAATTCAACTACAAGCCAGAATCGTTTTGCTATTTACTGCTTTTCGAGGATGGTTTCATGAAACTTAGTCTTAGTCAGTACCCCAGCGCGATCGCTCAGTCGGCGCAAGCCGTTAATGAGTTTGAGTATCAAATTGCTGAAGTTCGCCAGCACATTGCCCGCCTCGAAGGAAATGCCGAGATGGTTGTTGCCTTTGAAGCGGCGCTCAAAAACGATAACCAGCGTAAGGCGCGACGCTTTGAAGTGCTTCAAGTAAATCAAGAGTACCAGCGTGCGTTAGATGCTTTAAACCGCCTCTCAACCGAGAAGGC
>JBBSHC010000229.1:0-6114 GCA_038253425.1 Leptolyngbyales cyanobacterium
AGCGGCGGCTCGCTCGCTTGCGGCTTATGGTCGAGCCTGTGAACCGCCGCTTGAAGCTTTTTCGCCTTTTGGCGGCACGCGATCGCAACCGACGCAGGCGTTTTCGTTTTCGCTTCAACCTGATTGCAGCCATCCTCAACTTTGAACTTGGGAATCCCTCATGATTCACGCAAGAGGTCTACTGTATGCTCGGTTGACGCAAGTAGACCCTGCTGGGGACGTGGCATGGAATTTTGAGAAGTTTCTGGTGAACAAGCAGGGTGAGGTGGTCGCTCGCTTCAAGAGTGCGGTCAAACCAGATTCGCCAGAGTTGGTCGGGGCGATCGAGCGGGCATTGGCATAGCCGTACTTTTAGTGGCGTACGATCGCTGACGTTAGCATTTTCACACGTTCCCCTTTAGCGCTGCCAGCTCGTCTCGCAACGATAAAGGCGCATACCCCAACGCAAAGGCTTTGGTACTATCCAGCGACAGATCGGGCGGACGGGTTGCCGCCATTGGTACATCCTGCTGAAGATAGGCTTTGATGTCGATTGTGGGCAGTGCCAAAACCTCTGCCATCAAGCACCCAAATTCGTAGCGCGAGATCCGTTCTTTACCGCCAAGGTGAATGCGCCCTTGCACCTGCTGGAGGGCTAACAGCAAGCCATGAGCCGCTGTCGTGCCACTAACGGGTGTACGAAATTCATCGGTAAACAGTTTGAGTTCCCGTCCCGATCGCAATGCCTGGATAAACGGTTGCAGAAAGCTGCTGGCAGTGAGCGGCACGGCTCCAAACATCAGTGGCATCCGGCAAACGGCTGTTTGGGGGTAGCGGCGGAGCATTTCTACTTCTGCCAGCGCTTTTTGTTCGCCATAGCGATTAATCGGTGAGACGGATGCGGTCTCGTTATAGGGCGCATTCAACCCGTTAAAGACCATCTCGCTAGAGGCAAAGGCACACGGCAGCGCACGATCGCTACAGAGTCCGGCAATGTTAACGGCAACCGTCACATTCAGTTGATAGGATGACTCTGGCTGCTCTTGACAAACATTCGGGCTGGACTGTGCCGCTAAATGAATCACGGCAGCGGGCTGAATGTCCTGAAACAGACGTTGCAGTGCTGCAAAATCTGTCAGGTCGATCGCCAGCATGGTGGTTCCTGGTATGGCGATCGGCTGCGAAAAACAGGTTCCATACACATCCCAAGCCCCTGCTGCAATGCGGCAAAGATTCCAGCCCAAAAAGCCGCTAGCGCCTGTTACAAGTAGTTTTGGCATGAATTTTTAACAGATTTTTTAACACGAATTTCCAGCATGAATTTCTGGCATGGCGATCGAGCGTTGCTTTATGCCCATGACGATACCTGTAACTGAGTGATTTGCCAAAGTTTGTAAACAAAAAACTCAGCGCGATCGGAAAGTGCTGTGAGAAAGATCCCCTCATGGGTAGCGGCAGATTCCGCAAGCCAGCTTCCTTGCAGGCTGATCTCAACAAACGTGTCATCGACAGGTGTGAGTATGAGCGGTTGGTTGCGCTCGATCGCTGCTTCTAACGGCGGTAGCCCCGGTGCATCAGCAGGAAACAAAAAGGCAGCGTTACCCGGTTCTACGTAGAGTTTGTGCCCTGTACGCACTGCTAACAGCACTCGCTGCGCGATCGACACTTCAAGCGAAATGCTTACTCGCTCCATGTGTAGCCCCGCCTCAGTGTAGGTCAGCGTTAACATTCTGTGCCTCCTAAAAAAACAACCCCCGCTTCTGGTTATGAGGAGCGGAGGTCAACAGCTTCAGTGTTTACTGATTGCCTTAGATGGGTGCAAGCTTGCGCCTGCACTGCCCGCTCTGCCTGTGTCGATCAAGATTCAGTGATGTCGAAATACCACCAATCTTTTCACCAGGTTGTGCCGCGCCCCAAATTGGTGCATCGATGCCTTCAAACGCTGATAGCGCGACGATCGCTGTGGTGTCATTGAGTGTCGAACCACTACGGCTCTGCCGCTGCATGATGCTGTCTGGATTTAAGAAGGGTTTACGGAGCATAGGGTGATTTCGCTAAAGACGCGTTAGCTTATACTACACGTGTAGTATAGTGTTATCTGCTGGTTAAATTGACGTAGTTCCAGCACCAGCTACAGCGCGATCGCTGGCAATTACGGAACGCGCTCAGGGTTTGCTTAAATAACAGTGACAATGAGGCTTTTCAATCAGAGAGGTCGCCATCGCATTCAGGGCTACGGCTGCTAGAAGTCCTCCCCCAAGTGTGCTTTCGAGCGTCATAAAAGGACTGCCAGATTGCATTAAGCGTCGTTTGGCAGCAGGTGCATGGCTAAAGCCGATCGGCATTCCAATCACCAGTGCAGGCTGAATCTGGTGGCTGGCGATCGCCTCACACACCGCTAATAAAGCCGATGGTGCATAGCCAATGACCACTACACAGCCGTCTGGCAACTGCTGGAGCCGCGCTTTCCATGCAGAATTTTGCCAGAAAGCCTGTTCTGCCTCTGAGGCGCTGCTGATGTGGCAATCGTTGATTAAGGTGTCGGTGGTGCAGCCCAAATGAGCGAGACGCGTCTGATCCAACGCTGCATAGATCAAAGGCACATCTGCAACAATGTGGCACCCCGCTTTTAATGCCTCACGGCTGGCTGCGATCGCGCCATTGCCAAGCCTCACAAAGGGCACCAGGCTAACATCACCGCACGCTAACACCAGCGTTGAAAGCAGGTCAACTTCAATTTCAGACCGATCGGACAAGTCTGGCAGCAGCCGTTGCAGCGATTCTTGAAAGGCTTCTGGATGAGCATGAACAGCCGCATCTAAGCCACTCCAGAGCTGTTGGAGTCCACCCAGGCGGGTTTGAGTTTCGACTTCCAACAGCTTCAGTTGCGCGATCGCGTCTGCCTGCACATACTGGCACTGCTGATCTCTACCCAGCAAGCCCTCTAACGCCGATGCCGTTTGTCGCAGATGTGAAATTTGCTGAATCACGGAACGATATTGCTGTTGAAGCTGCACCATCAAGGTACTCGCCGTGTCGGTTTCCGGTTCTTCATCCAGCAGCTTGTGGATATGCGATAGCTGAAAGCCTTGCTGCTTAAGCGCCACGATGCGTTGCAAGCGCTGTACATCCCGCTGGCTGTAGAGGCGATAGTTACCCCGCGATCGCGCTGGCTGTGGCAGCAACCCCAATTGATGGTAATGCCGCACCATCCGGGGCGAAATGCCACCCCCCACTGCATCGGTCAGATCTTTGATAGTCAAATTCTGGTTAGGCATAGCACAGAAGCGGTGGTGAAGTGAGAGTAGGGACGGGGGAAGATGAAAGGCAAAAGGTAAAAGGCAAAAGGTAAAAGGTAAAAGGTAAAAGGTAAAAGTAACTCAGAATGCTTTAGCGCTGTGCTGCTTTGCAGCTTAGGAGTTAGGAACCGGGAGTCGGGCAGCAGCAGTCAGAGGTTTGCAAATAGCTGACCGCTAATGGCTGAAAGCTGATCGCTAAATCAAACGTATGCAGTTTTTTAAACCACGGTCTAAACAGTGACTGCGATCGAGAAGACAAGTTTGGAAATGTTAACGTTTCACCGCTTGACCTTAACACCAATGTCAACGTTTAGGGTGGAAGTATCTTTCTGGTTTGACGGTTATGCTTGCTTCCTCCCGCTTTACCCAACTTACAAAAGACCACGCCGATGTGGTTGCTGCTGTTGCGTGTGGCGTTTTGCTGCTGCTTGGCTGGCTCACGTTACAGCTTGGGTGGGTAGGGCTGGCGCTGTTACTCTTACCCGCAGCTTACGTCATTGGTGGGTATGAGAGTGCCCGTGAAGGACTCACCACCTTGTTTCAGGAAAAAGAGCTGGATGTGGATCTGTTGATGATTGTAGCGGCACTGGGTGCGGCGGCGCTGGGACTGTGGCAGCGAGAATACTTTTTCATTGTGGATGGAGCGACGCTGATTCTGATTTTTGCCATCAGTGGAGCGTTGGAAGGGTATGCCATGCGGCGCACGGAGCGGAGTATTCGTGGGTTAATGAGCCTGACGGCGGATACTGCCAGGGTTGTGCGTCAGGGGCAGGAGGCGTCGATCGCGGTGAATGATTTGCAGGTGGGCGATCGCGTACTGGTCAAACCGGGTGAACTGATTCCTACCGATGGCACGATCGCGGAGGGGCACAGCACACTAAACCAGGCAGCAATTACAGGTGAGTCGTTGCCTGTGGAAAAAACGGTGGGGGATGTGGTCTTTGCTGGTACGCTCAATGGCAACGGGGCACTTCAATTAACAGTGCATCAACCGCCCGAAAGTAGCCTGATTCAGCGAGTGATTCGGTTGGTAGAGCAGGCACAAACCGAAACGCCCCCATCGCAGCAGTTTATCGAACGGTTTGAGCGCTACTACGCCCGCGTTATCGTTCTGGTGGGCATTCTTCTGGCAGTGCTGCCACCCTTTCTACTGGGCTGGAGTTGGGAAACGACCATCTATCGAGCGCTGATTTTTTTAGTGGTCGCGTCTCCCTGTGCGCTCATGGCAGCAACGATGCCAACCCTGCTATCAGGCATTGCCAATGGCGCTAGACAGGGCATTTTGTTCAAAGATGGGGCGCAGTTGGAAATAATCGGCAAGGTACGAGCGATCGCGTTCGACAAAACGGGCACCCTCACCGTTGGGCAACCCGACGTTTACAAGGTGATGGCAACCGATGGTTATGCTGAAACGCACGTGCTGCAAGTCGCCGCTGCTCTGGAATCCTGTTCTGAGCATCCCCTGGCAGGCGCGATCGTGCAAGCTGCACAAGGCTTAGACTGGACAGCGGCAATGAATGTGCAGGCGCATCCTGGGCAGGGCATTGTGGGTATGTATAACGCTCAAGCTGTGATGGTCGGCAAGACAGCGTTTGTTTGTCAGTCGGGTGTCAGTCTTCCTGATACCCTTGCTAAAACAGCAAAAGCCTTAGAGCAAGACGGTAAGACAGTGGTTTGGGTCACTCAAGCAAAGCAAGTAATGGGTCTCATTGCCGTTGCCGATCGCCTGCGTCCCCACGTTGCCGAAACGATCGCTCGGTTGAAGCGGCTAGGCATCGAACAAATTGTCATGCTGACGGGCGATAACGATCGCACCGCGCAAAGCATCGCCCAAACGATTGGATTGGATCAGGTCTACGCAGATCTTTTACCGGAAGACAAACTCCAGATCATCAAGCGCTTACAGCAGCAGTATGGGCGGGTTGCCATGATTGGCGATGGCATTAACGATGCACCCGCTTTGGCTCAAGCCTCAGTTGGTATTGCAATGGGCATTGCTGGAAGCGATGTGGCACTAGAAACGGCTGACATTGTGCTGATGAGCGATCGCCTGGAGAAATTAGAGCAAGCGATCGTGCTAAGTCGGCGATCGCAGCGCGTGGTGAAGCAAAATATCGTGTTTGCGATCGGGTTCATTGTACTTCTGCTCATCGCTAACTTTGGTGGGACGATTACCCTACCATTCGGCGTGATCGGACACGAAGGATCAACCGTTCTTGTTACTCTCAGCGGTCTGCGCTTGCTCAAAGGCTAAAAAGTTTTGAGCTTTGAGTTCTGCATAGCTTCCCCTGCTTCCTCTGCTTCCCCCACTCCCCACTCCCGACGCCCCTATCCTCAGGCAATCATGATCGATTCAAAATCCTGCAAACGAGTTGCTTCTAGCACATAACTTTGACCATAAATGCGGGGAAGTTTCCCCGTCATTGCCAGTACCTGTCTCACTTCTGCGTTGGTGATGGATGACAGCGCACGATCGCTGGTAAGGGCAATCCCGGCCGCGATGCCGACGCCATGACCGACCGCCGTGTTGAATTCTACAATTCTACCTGCGGCACACGCATAGCCATCAAACCCGGATGCTGGGCTGACCACTGCCAGATTGGGCACATCTCGCACGAGTGCATGGCGAATGCCAATGTTAAACAGGGGTGGATGGTGAAACGAGATGCTGCTAATCCCCTTGGCAGACGCTTTGTTACCCAAACCCGTGATGCCGCCGCGCACATCAAGATGGTAGCCAAACGTGCCGATCGCCTCACCAGTCGGTACTCCTCCCAACAACATCTGAGCGCCACTCAACGGCTCTACCACACCCTGAATATTGCCAGCGTGACGA
>JBBSHC010000230.1:0-6058 GCA_038253425.1 Leptolyngbyales cyanobacterium
GAGGGCGCACAACACGATCGAACTCCGAATCTCTAGCTTAATCGTTATCAAGTAGCAAGTAATCAAGGTGTCGCTTACAGTGTAATCCAGTCAGCGTGTCCACTCTGGGTGGCAGGGCTGCTTAACGTGGGTGCTTTTTGCCGCTGTCGCCCCAAACTTAGAGCTTAAAAGGCAGACTCGATCGCTCGCATGACAAAAAATTCTTGATGGCATTCTCTCTTAACTCAAGCATGACCGCACTGAGACAGCTTGTCCAAATGCCTGCCCTACTTAACCACCCGTTCGCTTTAGAGTCTTTAAAGCACAACCCAGATTCAGTGTGGTTTTGCCAAATCAGCAGTGGATTCACAATCCTAATTTCTGCTGACGACACTCTTCATCAATACCTTATTAAAAAAGTCGGATTTTACGGTTGTCGGAGGAAAAATTAACCGCAACTTAAAAAAGCTACATGAACTTTAGTATTCACATAAAGGTTCTGACAAGTTGGCTTGCTTCACGGTTGTCACCAGCTCGATCCGTAGTGTTTAGTCTACATAGCTACTTACGTATCACCCGTAAGGGGGATGCCTCTCTCAGCTATAGATTTAGTAGTAGATATTTTTTAATCAGGGGTAAAAGGGTGCTCATTCTATCTGCCCAAGCGTTGTAAGTTTTGTCCTTGCTCTTCTCAAGTTTAAGAGTCTGCTCTTGGTTCTCTTAAATAACGGGTTTAAGGCACGTGTGTTCACCCTGCCTTATCGAGATCGCTGCCAAATTGTCGTTCCATATAGGAATTATGTTGAATCTGAAGCCATCCAGTGACTCCGATCGACGCGCTTTGAAGTTCCTAGAGAAGAATCCCTCACTGTCACAATCACTGCTTCAAGATTGTGGTCCTAACCTTAGCCAAGTTGCTACGATTATTGAACCTGTCCTCAACGCTTCTAGTCGTTGTGAAGTTAGCTCTTATTATATTCAAGCGGTGGCAACGGGTCGCAGTGCCTTTCTAACAACTAATTTGCCAGACGATCGAGCCACTCATGTCACATCCGTGGGCACCAGTTGGCTGATCGGACGCGTCCGTACCTGCGCTATTGCCATTCAGCATTCCGCAATTTCTCGTTGCCATGCTGTGATCGGGCATTGCCCCGATCGCGGTTTTTCTATTATGGATGTGGGCAGCAGCAATGGTACATTCGTTAACTGCCGTCGGTTAGCAGCGTTAGAGCAACGCTTTCTTAGCGATGGTGATTTAGTCGATCTAAGCCATACCCGTATTGAGTTTTTCGTCTCCGGTTTGGGAAGCCGCAGTGCAGTTTGCTTAGATACGCAGGTTTAAAGGTGATCAAGAATCGGTGAGAGGCGATGGGATCACCTGTTGCCCCTTACCTGATTGCCGTTGGTACTCAAACGGCGCTAATGCTTAACCTGCGCCTCTTGATAAATCATTTCTTGAAACTGGATGATGTCTTGACGCGGATCGGCATGGCTGACTTTTAACTCCAAGCGATCGCCTGGTGTCACGGGACGAGTAAACCGCATCGGTAGCTCAATACCCAAATCCTCTAACAGCACCAGTCCTAAGTTTTCGTGTTCTCTTAGCCAGCGCAGCATGAGCGCATCCCAGATTTCGTCGGAGTTGCGTCGAAGAAACTCTAACCCCCAGTAGCGATTGGTTTGCCGTTCCACCAACACGGCTTCGTAAGCCGCAGCGCTAATTGCCAACATTAGTTCTTTCACCGCTTCGATCGAGAAGGGCAAAGGGGCACCGCGCAACTGTGCCTTAATTTGAAAATGCACCAGCAAATCGCTGTAGCGTCGAATCGGCGATGTAACCTGGGCATACATATCCAGCCCCAAACTGGCATGACGGGCGGGCGTAATGCTCAATTCGCTGCGCGGCATACACCGTCGAATCGCACAAGAACGTACGGAACCCGATGGGAGTTGCAAAAGTTCTTCTTCAGACGGCAGTTCGGGCTGCGGCTGATTGCGGAAGGGAATCGGCAGATTGTGTGCCTGACCGAAACGAGCCGCTACTTCGCCTGCCAAAATCATCATCTCGGCAACCAACTGACGGGCTAACGAGTCATTGAGCACCTGGATCGTAATCTCATCACCGGACACTTTGATGGACGATTCGGGCATATGAATGCTGATTGACCCTTGAGACTGTCGCCAGGTTTGCCGTCGCTTTGCCCACTGCGCGATCGCCTCTAGCTCAGACTCTGCCTGTACACCAAGTTCTAGCATCTCATCCACATCATCGTAGGTGAGGCGGTAGGTCGCTTTAATCAGGCTGGCGTAAATACTGTAATCTTGAACGGCTCCGGTCGGGCTGAGCATGACGCTAAAGCTTAACGCGTAACAAACTTGCCCCTGCACCAGGCTCATTGGTCCTGTTGCCAACTCGGTCGGAAACATGGAGATCATACCCGTCGGCAGGTATAAGGTCGTAATGCGACGACGGGCTTCTAGATCGAGTTCATCGCCAGGTTGTAACCAACGCGTTGGGTCGGCGATATGGATCCACAGCCGTTGTGTGCCATCGGCAAGATACTCCAGACTCAGACCATCATCGATCTCCAGCGTGCTTTCGTCATCAATGGTGTAAACCTTGAGATGCGTTAAATCTAAGCGATCGGCGTTGAGATCCGGCGGCGGGGAGTTCAGCCAATGATGTGCCACTTCCAATACCCTAGGAGGAAAGTGAACTGGAATCTGACTGCGCCGCAAAGCCAAGTTTTCATGGGGACTCCACAGCCCCAGAGCGACCAGCAGTTGAAAGGCAGCCTGCGATGTCTCAGGTCGTTTTAAGTGTAACAGGGTTTCCAGGGCGGGCACCCGATGCGTGGCTTCGTCTCCGAGGGTGGCAAAGCGCTCAAGGGCATCTAGACGAGGGCGATCGCTGCTTTGCCACTCTGCTGCACTACCTGACAAAACTTGCTCAACACGCGCCAAGAAACCGTGCCACTCTTGTTGTCGCTGTGCCTCCATCTCAAGCTGATGCTTTAGCTCTGCCACTTGAGCCTGAGAGCGAGGTTCGTAACGGTCTCCTTTGAGCTTGAAATACAGTTTATCGTCGCTCAACAGCCAGTGGGCGGCATAACACAGAGGCGGTGTCTGCTCGGAGAACAGCAGCAACGCTAGTGCTGACGGTTCAGTTGGTTCACCCTCTTCTACTAAAAGCTCCCAGGCAACCTCTAGATTGGAGGGCTCAAGATAGGGCTGAATTTCGTTGAGAAAGCGGGGAATATCTGACGCTTTGTAGGTACTCCCCACCTGGTAGGTGATTTGCCGAGGATGAAGCGTATGCGATTGCCCACGATCGTCGGTTACAATCCAGTGCTTTTTACCTTCTGGACGTTCAGCGATCGCAAGACGACGCTCACCGTTAACACGAAATTCGACAAGCGTTCCCTTCTCCATTGAGGTACGTGGGTGAAAGGTAAAACAGACGGTAAAGCTGAGAACAGTGAGGGTACATTCTCAGTCTTACGTTTTGAGTGACGCCACATTGTTACCCAAAAAACCTGTACTTTGTACCCTACACCCAATTCCTTAAAAACTACAGATTTAACCTTCCTGGTTAACGAAGGGCAATAACGCCAGAATACGAGCGCGCTTAATTGCCTGAGTCAGCGCCCGCTGCTGTTTTGCAGTCAGACCTGTGATGCGACGGGGCAAGATTTTACCGCGCTCGGTAATAAACTTACGCAGTAGATCAACGTCTTTGTAATCAATTGGATCTTCGGGTTTGATGGGGGAAACCCGGCGACGGAAATAAGTCATGTCAGTAGCAGTGATTAGTGATGGGTCGTTAGCTGGTGTTAGTTAGAAGTGGAAGGACGAGCGACGAATCGGCAATAGATAGCTGGGCTACGCCTCTGTCTACTATGCCTAAACCACTATTTAATTTCCTTGTGGGTCGTGTGCTTGTTGCAGTGGGGACAGAACTTGTTTAGCTCGATCCGTGCAGTGGTGTTACGACGGTTCTTAGTGGATGTATAGCGAGAGACTCCTGGCGATCGCTTGTCGGGATTGGTGCGACACTCGGTACATTCCAACGTGATTACAATGCGAACACCTTTACTCTTAGCCATAATCCTACAAAATCAGTGAAGAAGAACAAATTATACACAAACATCCATTATTTCACACGTCTGCTAAAATCGCCAACTAATTTTTTCACCTTGATGTCAAGTGAATAGCCGCGACGCGTCTGTACAACAACAGTGTGGGCAACGCGATCGTGCCATGCCTGCCGAAACTCTTGATCCATCACCGCAAAGCCATAGTCAACCAGCAACGGCAGCGGCGCAATGAGAATCAAACCATTGGAGGGGCTAAGGTTGACAAGACCCAGCAAAATTAGCAAACTGCCCAAGCCAGTAATAGCTTCCCGTTTGCTTAACTCCATCAGCCCCGGTACAACCCGAAATTTTGGATCGAGCACCTTAATGTCAAGTGCCCAACGTCCCAAACTTTGTCCGTGGTTTTTGGCAACCAGGGCAACGCGCAATCCCCACCAACTTGTCACAAACAAGGGAATGATGAGGCTGGCTCCACCCAGCAAACTCAGCAACGATGCTGCCCCGAAATCAATAGCAAATGCCGCTACCCGTCGATCGTTCGGCACCCTGGGAAAGTGTTGGGGCGAACCTAAATCACTACGCATAGCAAATTTAAAGAGAACTGTTTCTATTCTAGGTGTGAAGGTAGGTTAGATACGAAAGCTCGCATAGTTCGCGCTTGTTGCTTCAATTACACGCTACAGACGAAACGCTTTAAGCAAGCGGTAAAGAGCGATCGCAGCATTCAATCACGGTGTTTGATGTGATTCTGATTCAGTGTTTTCTGGTTCAACCTTCGTCTTTAGCTCGGCATTGATCGCATCCGTTTCGCTCTGTGGCAATGGTTCCCCCTCTGACAGTTCGACCCGTGACGGCTCCGGCGGCAATGGCTCTGTCGGACTCACGATCGCTGGCTCAGGTGCGCTGACAGCGGCCGCATCTGTCCACAGATCGCTGGCTAACGAATTAGCTTCTACTGGACTTTGGGCTGCTTCTGGGGTAGTAGCATCTGGTGCCTTGACTGAATCGGTTCTAGCTAGTGATTTTGTAGGGGGAATGACTGGCGGCAAAATTTGGTTAAGCCTTAGCCCAAGCAGCGTAAAGCCCCGCTGGATTTGCTCCAGGGGATAAGGGGCTGTTGCACCAACCTTTGTTTCGCTGGTCAGCATGACACTGGCAACACTCACAGGCACTTGTACAAACAAGTTACAAGCCAGAAAAGCGATTGCCGCTAACAGCAACCCGACTAAACGAACTTGAGGCAGGAATGGCAGGCTTGCTGCCGCGATCGGTGCAAGCGCGTAAACCTTTTGCAGCACAACCACTAACGCAAGCGACGCTACGATCGCCAGAACGCGATTACGCGGCAGTTTGAACAGCGTCAAGAGTCGCCGTTGCTCATCAGTCAAACGCTCTGGTTTTACAGTGACTGCCACCAGGCTAAAGATGTAAAATGGACGCTGCCACTGCATCCATAAAACCGGAGCAATGCCCACAACCGCTACCAGGAATAGCTCTAACCAAACTGGGAAAATTGGGTCGCCGATCGAAAAACCAACTAAACATCCTTCCAAAAAAAGTGGAAAAGCTGCCAGTCCAGATAGGTGAATCCAGAGATAGGGGTCAGACCAAAAAGAGCGCATAGCCAACGTTAAGCGATGGAGCCATGCTAAGTATAGAGCGCGGTTACACCAAAAAGCGCTGAACGAGACAGACAGAACCGCTCCAGCAAAGTCATTTTTACGATGGAAAGTCGTTGCACGCAACTAGATTTGGCTACAGTGCTTACCCTTTTGTCGCAGTCTGTCACCATCAAGCCAGCTACGAAGCAAATTGGTAAGCACCGAGCTTTGAATGCCTCACCAAATGCCAACTAAGGCAATTTCCAGAAAAGATTTTACCCTTCGACTCCGCTCAGGGTGCAGGCTGGCTGAGCGAAGTCGTTGGCGTAGCCTGCCCGTAGGGCATAGACAATGGGTAATTTATTTACTAGAAATCTCCTA
>JBBSHC010000231.1:0-6044 GCA_038253425.1 Leptolyngbyales cyanobacterium
ATCGCAATGCGTAAGCCGGTGAAAATATAAGGCAACGCAGAAGGAATCAAAATCTTGAAGAAATACTTGCGGGGTGAAATTTTCAAGACCCGCGCCACATTTTTGTAATCCTGTGGGATTTGCTGCACCCCAACCGTGGTGTTGATCAGGATTGGCCAGATGGAAGTGATGAAAATCACGAAAATTGCTGCTATTTGCACATTGGGCAGTGCAATTAAGGTGATTGGCACCCATGCCAGCGGTGCAATCATCCGCAGAAATTGAAAGATTGGGTCAAGTGCTTTGTTGACGTTCGGGCGTGTGCCCACCAGAATGCCCAAGGCAATGCCGACGATCGCCGCAGCGGTATAACCGAGCGCGACGCGCTGCAAACTAGCCCAGGTTTGCCAGAACAAGCCTTTATCTAACCCGCCTCGATCGAAAAAGGGATAAAACAACAAGGTGCGCGTGTTTTTATCCGTGAACATGGAACTGGGCGGTGGCAGTTTAGTCAGCCCTGACATGGATAAAAACTGCCAGATCAGTAGAAACCCAATCACGCCGATCGCTGGGAACAGCATATTTTGACCATTCTTTGCCCAGAACGAGCGTAACGATTCCGAAAAATTCAGGCCAGTTGTCCGGTTTTTCGCTGTTGTAATCATGGTGCGCTTAAAGATCCAAAAAGTACAAGGAATGAGCTGTGGCAAGTTGATTGCGGCTAAATTTAAGCCCGTTTGATTTTCAGGCTTGACAGGTAAGCACTGGGGTTTTCTGGATCAAACTTCATGCCATCAAAAAAGGTTTCAATGCCACGGGAGGTTGAGGTTGGAATGTCTGCTGCTGCAATGCCAGCTTCTTTCGCCGCCTCTCGCCATAGGTCTTCACGATTGACCTTATCGATCAGTTTCTTGGCCGTATCAACGTCCTTAATTGCCCCATTGTGGAAGTTCCAGCGCATGGTTTCAGTCAAGAACCACAGGTCATGACTCTTATAGGGATAGGACACATTGCCGCGATCGTCTTTCCAGTACAAGGGGCCTGCCTTGAAGTCATTGACTGCTGGCTGTCCATCGCCCAAGGCATACTTGCCTTCATAGGGAGGAGTCAACACATTAACAGGCACATTGAAATAGCTCCGGCCTGAGCAAATCTGTACCAACTCCTTACGATTGGCTGGATTATCACACCATTGCTGGGCTTCCATGACGGCTTTCAACACCGCTTTTGTGGCTTTGGGATGCTTATCCACCCAATCGGCACGAATCGCCAAATACTCTTCTGGATGGAACTGCCATAGCTGCTGAGTGAGCGCAGACATATAGCCAATGTCATCGGCGACAATCCGGTAAGGCCAGGGGTCGCCCGTACTAAACGCATCCATTGTTCCCCTTTTCATCCCTTGCACCGTTTCGGCTGACGGCACGGCTAACAAGTCGATATCTTTGTCTGGGTCAACGCCATTGGATGCAAACCAGTAGCGAATCCAAAAGTCTTGGTTGGCATTGGGAAAGGTGTGAGCAGCCTTAAACTTACGACCCTCGGTTTTCTCAAAGGCCTTGATGTAGTCTGGATCGGCGATCTTCAAATTGACCCCTTTACCAGCATTTTTACTCGAAACGGCAATGCCATTGCCTTGCGTAATCAACTGCACCAGAACATACATGGGCACCTTATTGCCATTGGTGATAATGCCCTCTGTAATCAGGTGCGGCATGGGCATTTGCCACTGACCGCCATCAATCCCACCATTGGTCGAGCCAATCACCACGTTATCCCGTGCAGAAGCCCAGTTAGCTTGCTTGGAAATCTCTGCTCCGGTCATGCCATACTTTGCAAAAAAACCTTTCTCCTTGGCAATGATGAGTGGAGCCGCCTCGACGATCGGAATAAAGCCAAGTTTGATGGTTGTCACCTCAGGTGTTTCCCCCGTGCCAACATTGACCGCTGACGGTGATGCCGGATTGCTAGATGTGGTCGCTGCTTCTTCGGGTGGGTTTCCCAAACAGCCGTGTAGCAGTGCGGCTCCAGTACCAGCAGTCGCGATCGTTATAAAGCGACGACGAGAAACGTTTGAAAAAATGGACATAGAGACTCCTAACTCCTGGTATAGAGTTCAATCAAGAAGGCGTTGTGCATCAAATCGTTTGTATCGCTACAAAACTTTCAGGTTCCCAACGAACCTTATCCATCACCCATAAGAGATGATTGAAAGCTAAGAGCTTGCAACAAAGCCAAAAGTAAAAATGCCAACGCCTGAAAAGGCAAGCAAGACCGTCGCGGCTCTAGTATTGATAGAAATCTATCGTTGCTAGAGTTTGCATAGCTGAAAATCTATCTT
Source organism: Leptolyngbyales cyanobacterium (assembly GCA_038253425.1). Taxonomy (GTDB): domain Bacteria; phylum Cyanobacteriota; class Cyanobacteriia; order Leptolyngbyales; family Leptolyngbyaceae; genus Stenomitos. Next base: position 2,321 of record JBBSHC010000231.1, read on the forward strand.
AAGAAATACTTTAGCCGTATAGTCTGCAAAGATCAATGAGAAGCTCTATAGATAGTTGCTATACAGCCAGTAGAGCTTTGCTTATCGTTTGATTAGGCACGCAAACCTGAAACAACGTATGGGGGTTGTAGCAGCCATTTGGGACTAGCTACTCGCTAAGCACTTACAGCGGTTCTCGATCGAGTAAGCTACAGTTCGATCAAGACGGGTGTGGGGTGTAGGGTATCGGGTGTGGTGAATGCAAATGAAAACGGCTGTAAGCATCAAGCGGGTAAACGAACGATCGCTTGAAGCTAGCAGTGATCGACAGTCAGCCGTCAGCTTTGAGTCGGTCAGTGCAACAACGTTTGCTTACTTGGTGTTTAACTGAACATTTTTGGGACTTGAATCTGTAGTAAAAATTGAACTTTAGTACGGGTCATAACGGCTGTGTAGCTTTAACAACTGTTTGAACACACGGGTTTGTGAATCAATACCAGCCTTAGCCAGAGCAAATTTTAACGATCAGAACCTATGACTACACCGCTCCGAACATTAGGTGTTCCTCCCAATGCCTGGTTAGTGAATGCTGCGATCGCTGACATTACCCGTCCCCCCCTCACCCCTCACATCGTTACGTTGCCGACTGAAACCAAAACGCTGCGGCTGGATCTTGCAAAAGCGGCGATCGTGGTGATCGATATGCAGAACGATTTTTGTCATTCCGATGGCTGGTTGGCGCACATTGGGGTTGATGTTGGCCCAGCGCGAACGCCGATCGCCCCATTGCAAGGTTTGTTGCCAGTTTTACGGACTGTCCAGGTGCCGATCGTGTGGGTAAACTGGGGCAACCGTCCTGATTTGCTGAATATCAGCGCTGCTTCACGGCACGTCTACAACCCCACTGGAGAAGGCGTCGGACTGGGCGATCGCTTGCCAACCAACGGTGCTCCTGTGCTAATGAAAGACAGTTGGGCTGCTGCCGTTGTTGATGAACTAGAGCCGCAGCCGGAGGATATTCGAGTTGATAAATACCGCATGAGCGGCTTTTGGGACACCCCACTCGACAGTATGCTCAAAAATTTGGGTAAAACGACCCTCCTTTTTGCAGGGGTGAACGCTGATCAATGCGTAATGGCAACGCTACAAGACGCCAACTTTCTGGGCTACGATTGCATCTTGGTGACCGATTGCACTGCCACAACCTCTCCTGACTACTGCTGGCAAGCGACGCTCTACAACGTTAAACAGTGCTTTGGTTTTGTTACTGATTCTCACGCGCTATTAAAAGCAATTAAGTAAAAAAGAATGGAGGCATTAGCGGTCAGCAGCCAGCACTCAGAATAAACTCAAAGCTTTCCTACCCATCCGTCTTTCAACTTTTTTGAGGAACACCCAATGGACTCTGAAAGCTGCGTCATCCCGGTTGTAAAGTCACCACTGGACTATCAAGCGTTTCGGATTAGCCCTCAAGATACCAATCGGTTAGCGATCGTGTTTGATCCGCAAATCGCTAATATGTCGCTCACGCTGTGCGTCGAAATTTTTGATGTCGGTGGTAAAACTCCCCCAAACCGCCACCAGCTTGCGGTCGAAATGTTCTTTGTCCTCAAAGGTGAAGGGCTGGCAACCTGTGATGGCAAAACCGTTTATATTCAAGCGGGCGATAGCATCCTGGTGCCTCCTACAGGCATTCACGGGATTGAAAACACGGGATCAGGACGGCTGTATGCGCTCTGCTTTATGGTGCCAAACGAAGACTTTGCCGAACTCATTCGCAGCGGCATTCCGGCTGAGTTAGATGAAGAAGATATGGCAGTCTTGCGACGTACGCCAGCGCCAGTGCTTTGTTGAGAAGGATAAGGGATGAAGGATGAAGGATGAAGGATAAGGGATGAATTTTTGATTCTTCTTGCTTCCCTTGCTTCCTCATCTCCCCCTGCTTCCCTTACTCCCTTTGCTCCCTTTGCTCCCTCATCTCCCCCAGCCTCCTTATCTCCCCCAGCCTCTAACTCCTAACTTCTCACGCTGCACGCTCAAAGCCCTTCCTCATGCTCAAGGTTCGTCCCAAAGAAACGGTGTCTATGTTCACGCGCGATCGAGTGTGGTTAGATGCCGATGTGTATCGTCCGGATGCTGAGGGCTTGTTTCCGGTTTTACTCATGCGGCAGCCCTATGGACGGGCGATCGCCTCTACTATTGTTTACGCTCATCCCACCTGGTACGCGGCTCACGGTTACATTGTGGTGATTCAAGATGTGCGCGGAAGGGGCACTTCTGAGGGTCTATTCAAGCTCTTTGCAAACGAAATTGAGGATGGTGAAGACACGGTCAATTGGGCGGCAAAGCTTCCTGGCAGTACAGGGCAGGTGGGTATGTATGGCTTTTCCTACCAGGGCATGACGCAACTGTATGCTGCTGTCAACAAACCGTCTGCACTTAAAACCATTTGCCCTGCCATGATTGGCTACGACTTGTATACTGACTGGGCGTACGAAGGCGGCGCGTTTTGTTGGCAAGCTAATTTGAGTTGGGCAATCCAACTTGCGGCTGAAACGGCTCGGCTAAAGGGTGATGCCACTGCCCATCATGCCCTAGCGATCGCAGCAAAGTCTTTGTCTTTTGCCGATCCCATACCTGCACGCTCTAGCCTGCTGGAAAGGTTGGATCCCGATTCCTTCTACCACGAGTGGCTGCATCACTCAGAACCGGGCGAGTATTGGGAGCAGTTGTCGCCTAAGACCTACTTGCAGGATGTCGATTTGCCGATGCTGCATATTGGTGGGTGGTTTGATACATTTCTGCGAGGCACGCTGCATCTCTACAAAGAGATGGCGGTCCGAAGCGCCCATCGCCAGCAGTTGGTTGTGGGAGCCTGGGCGCATTTGCCGTGGGGACGTAAGGTCGGCGCGATTGACTTTGGTGCCGATGCCGTCAGTCCGTGCGATCGCCTGCAAATTCGCTGGTTTGATCAGTTCCTCAAAGGCTTAAACACTGGTTTATTAGAGGAGCCTGCGATCGCGCTTTTTGAAATGGGCAGCAACCAGTGGCGATCGTTCGACCAATGGCACACCCAAGAACCAACGCCCTATTATCTTGCCAGCACGGGGCTCGCCAGCATAAGCGATCAGGAAGGCACCCTCATCCCCACGTCCAGCACCCAAACCCCTGTCACCGATACCTTTGTTCACGATCCCTGGCGACCTGTCCCCGCGATCGGTGGTCATGCCTCTGTACCGTCTGGAGCGTACGATCGCTCTAGCCTGGACTGCCGCACCGATATTCTCACCTATACGTCTCAACCACTAACTGAAGACCTACACCTGGCAGGTGATGTAACGGTATTAGTTCATTGCACGGCTACTGTACCCAGCTTTGATCTCTGTGCCGTCTTGTCTGACGTGCATCCCAATGGTAGTGTCTATAACGTCACTCAGGGCTATATCTGCGTGCGTCCAGAGCAGTCTACTACACCACTGCAAATTTCACTCCAGCCGACTTGCCTTTGTATTTCCAGGGGCAATGCTCTTCGCCTGAGCCTCAGCGCGGCTTGTTTCCCTGCTTACCCAGTGAATGCCGGAACCGGTCTACCTGCGGGTGAAACGCGCTTAACTGATCAACAAATCATTACCGTGACGGTAGCAACTGGCGGCGATCGCTCCTCCCAATTGCTGCTGCCAGTAACGAGTTGACTTGAGCCGCGATCGCTGATATAGCTGCCGCCACAGGGCTTAGGACATTGGGA
>JBBSHC010000232.1:0-6039 GCA_038253425.1 Leptolyngbyales cyanobacterium
ACTTACAGCGATGTTCAAATGTATAAGCCACAGTCCGATGAGCAAAAAGCTGATAGCTGATAAGCTGATCGGCATTTAAATTCCAGGTCGATCTCCTGTGGATAAGGGCTTCAGCCCCGTCAACATGCAGTTTAAATGCTTAACAGCTTAGCCGCTCACTCAAAGCTGTGTTGTACTCAACCGAAAACCGCTGTAAGTGACAAAGAGAGTATTTCTAAAGAGAAATTAACGTGTCACTGGCTTAGCTCTAACGCAATCTGGACTTGAACGAGTTGAACGATTGATCACTAACGTTTCCAGGTGCTCCCACCGTAGATTTGATGGCAATTGGTTTATCCTGGAACAAGTACTGTTAACGGAACTTAACAGATAAACCTCGTGCCCTCCTGCTCATGAAATGCATTATCGATCGCCGCGCCCAGTTTTCTGCCAGTCATCGCTATTGGCTACCAGAATTAAGCGAAGCGGAGAATTTTGAACGGTTTGGTGCCTGTGCGCGATCGCCCGGACATGGACACAACTACGTCCTTTACGTCTCAATGGCAGGTGAACTGGACGAATATGGCATGGTGCTCAACCTGTCGGACGTGAAGCAAGTGATCAAGCAAGAAGTCACCAGTCAATTAGACTTTTCCTACCTCAACGATGCCTGGGCTGAGTTTCAGGAGACGCTACCGACGACAGAAGCGATCGCGCGCACCATCTGGCAACGACTGGCTCCTCATCTCCCGCTCGTCCGTATTCAGCTTTTTGAACACCCCGAACTCTGGGCAGACTATACCGGAAACAACATGGAAGCCTATCTCACCATCAGCACTCACTTTAGCGCCGCGCATCGATTGGCACGTCCCGACCTCAGCTACGAGAAAAACTGCGAAATCTACGGCAAGTGCGCTCGTCCTAACGGTCATGGACACAACTACCATCTGGAAGTCACTATCAAAGGCGAGATCGATCCCCGCACAGGTATGATTGCCGATTTAGTGGCATTTCAGAAGGCTGTAGATGATTATGTTGTGGAACCCTTTGATCACACCTTTTTGAACAAAGATATTCCTTACTTTGCTGAAGTAGTGCCGACAGCGGAAAACATTGCTGTACATATCCGCGACTTGCTGCAAGCGCCAATGCAAGCGATCGGGGCGCAACTGCACAAAATCAAACTCATTGAAAGCCCCAACAACTCCTGCGAAGTCTACAGTCTTGAAACCGCTGCAAATGTTGCTCCGATGCAGGTGCGTGAAACTGCGATGGTAAACGGGTAAAAAATTTCTTGCCTGAATCAACAAGCTGGCATAGACTGGTTAGCCTGAAGCCTGGGTTTGATGAGTGGAGGGGAAAGATTGTCACCCTAAGCCCCACACGCGTTCGGCTGGGCGCTCACGTCGAAGCCTACACCCTATAACCCCAGTCCAACGTGAACCTGCGCCTGCTGATTCCCTTTTTCGATACCACCGCTCAAGATTGGTCGTCTGAAGCGCGTTGGCTACGATGGCTCACGTTTTTGTGGCTGTTGATCGGTTTGGCGGTGCTGTTTTCAGCATCCTATGCGATCGCCGACGCTGATCTAGGCGATGGTCTGTACTATTTCAAAGTGCAGATTCTTTGGATCTTGTTGGGGCTGGTAGGGTTCAATCTGGTCGTGCATTCCCCGTTGCGCTACATCGTGGGCATTGCCGACTGGTTTTTGGTAATCATTTTAGGGTTAATTCTTGTCACGGCACTGCCTGGTTTCGGCACAGCAGTCAATGGCGCGTCTCGATGGCTCTTTATCGGCTCCTTTCAAATCCAGCCCTCTGAACTGATCAAGCCTTTTCTCGTCCTGCAAAGCGCGCGCATCTTTGGGCATTGGGATCGACTCAAGCGAGGGACACGGGTACTCTGGCTAGGCATCTTTGGTCTGGTACTGATCGGCATCCTTTTACAGCCAAACCTTAGTACTACGGCATTGTGTGGGATGTTGCTGTGGCTGGTGGCACTTGCAGCAGGACTCCCCTATCGCTATATGGGCAGCACGGCACTTGCAGGTATTGGCGTGGCGGTACTGAGCGTGAGTTTGCGGACATATCAGCGCCGTCGAATGTTGTCGTTTCTCAATCCCTGGGCAGACGCCACTGGGGATGGCTATCAGTTAGTTCAAAGTTTGCTGGCTGTTGGTTCTGGCGGCAACTGGGGCACTGGTTTTGGGCTATCGCAGCAAAAGCTGTTCTACTTGCCGATTCAATATACCGATTTCATCTTTGCCGTCTTTGCAGAGGAGTTTGGCTTTGCTGGTTGCCTGCTGCTAATGCTGATACTGGTGGCATATGCAACGCTGGCGTTAAGGGTAGCGATGAAGGCACAAAACTCGGTGTATCGCTTGGTGGCAATCGGTGTCATGGTGCTGATGGTGGGGCAGTCGCTGCTCAACATTGGGGTGGCAACGGGTGCTTTACCAACCACTGGCTTGCCCTTTCCCTTCTTTAGCTATGGCGGCAGTTCGATGATCTCTAGCCTGTTGTCTGCTGGTCTACTGATTCGAGTGGCGCGAGAAAGTAGTGAAGCGAAGGTCGTGCGACTGGATGAGCGCCGACAGCCCAAAGTTCCTTTCGGGCGATCGCAGCCTCGACGCACTACTTGAGGGAGAAGGCTAAAGGCTGAAGGCTAAAAAATTAAAGCTTCATACCTGCCGCCTTATCCCTGATTTTCCCTCCATTGTCCCACTCCAGTAAGATGGAGGTAGTGCTGCTTTGCTGCTGCTTTGGGAAGGGATGATGGGGACGAATGATTGAAACGCTGCAAACTCAACTGTATTGGTTAGAACATACCGCTAATACCATAGTGACGGAGCAACTGGCTCATCTCACACCGATGAGTGTGGGCATCATTTTTTTAGCAGGGCTGCTGACAAGCCTGACACCTTGTATGCTTTCGATGCTGCCGCTTACGATCGGGTACATTGGCGGTTACGAAACCCAAACGCGGTTACAAGCAGCCGTGCAGTCTACCTGGTTTTCGCTGGGGTTAGCCACAACGCTGGCAGGGTTAGGCATTTTGGCGGCTGTGGTTGGTAAGATTTATGGTCAGATTGGGTTGGGTCTGCCGATCTTGGTCAGCGCGATCGCCATTCTGATGGGGCTGAATTTGCTGGAAGCATTGCCACTGCATCTGCCTTCGTTTGATGGCATGGATTGGATCTCCAAAGATTTGCCGTCAGGCGTCCGGGCCTACTTGATCGGCTTGACGTTTGGGCTGGTAGCCTCTCCGTGCAGCACCCCCGTTCTGGCGACCATCCTGGCATGGATTTCAACGACCAAAGATCCGCTTCTGGGCAGTGTGCTGTTGCTGTCTTACACCATCGGCTATGCCGCACCGTTGATTCTGGCTGGCACCTTCACGGCATCCATCAAAAAGCTGTTAGAGTTGCGTCGCTGGTCAGGTTGGATTACACCTGTAAGCGGCATTTTGCTGGTCGGCTTTGGCGTGTTCTCTCTGCTTTCCAGAGTGGTTAGTTTCTAGTCGTTGCCTTTCAAATCGCTCTAAATTGAACCGCTCAAAACTAATCACCAAAAACTAGTCACTAAAAACTGATTCAATGGCTGCAAATGCTTCCTTTTTAGAGCGTCTCTCCCGATGGAGACTGGTTCCTCAAACCTTTTTCAAGCGGGAACTGTTGCCGTTGCTGTCTGACCTCCGCTTGGCGATCGCGTTACTGCTGGCGATCGCGCTCTTCAGTGTCTCCGGTACGGTAGTCGAGCAAGGACAGTCGGCGGCTTTCTACCAGGCAAACTATCCAGAGCATCCCGCCCTGTTTGGGTTTCTTACCTGGAAAGTATTGCTGACATTGGGACTGGATCACGTCTACCGCACCTGGTGGTTTCTGGCGCTGTTGATTTTGTTTGGGTCGAGTTTGACGGCATGTACCTTCACCCGTCAGCTACCCGCGCTTCGCTGGTTTTCACGTACATCGCGCAAGTTCTACAGCCAACCGCGCCAGTTTCAAAAGTTTGCCCTGAGTGCTGAGTTCAATCAGACCACCTTAGAGGATGTAATCCCTCTATTAGAACAGCGGCGATACAAACTTTTTCGGCAGGATGGGGCGCTCTACGCCCGCAAAGGCATTGCTGGACGCATCGGTCCCATTGTGGTTCATGCCAGTATGCTGCTCATTCTGGTTGGCGCGATCGTTGGTGCCATGACGGGCTTTGTGGGACAAGAGATGATCCCCAGTGGTCAGACGTTCCAAATCAAGAACATCATTGACGCGGGACCGTTCTCAGAGGCTCAGATGCCGAAAGATTGGTCAGTAAAAGTCAACCGCTTTTGGATCGACTACACCCCTGAAGGCGCGATCGACCAGTTCTATTCAGATATGTCGGTGTTGGATAGCAGCGGTAAGGAAGTCAAGCGCAAAACCATTCATGTTAACGAACCCTTGCGCTATCGCGGTGTAACTCTGTATCAGGCAGATTGGGGCATTGCTGCGGTGCAGGTTCGTATTAATAACAGCCCGATTTTTCAGCTACCAATGGCGCAGTTAGATACAGGCGGAAAAGGAGGACGCATTTGGGGCACCTGGATTCCGACCAAGCCCGATTTAAGTGCTGGAGTTTCCCTGATTGCTAAAGATCTGCAAGGAATGCTGCTGATTTATGACACATCTGGCAAGCTAATTTCCACAGTTCGGGCTGGCATGTCTACACCAGTGAACGGTGTAACGCTGGCGGTCAAAGCACTCATCGGCAGCACCGGACTGCAAATCAAAGCCGATCCAGGCATCCCGATCGTTTACGCCGGGTTCGGACTCTTGATGTTGGGCGTCATGATGAGCTACGTCTCTCACTCCCAAATCTGGGCACTGCAAAAAGACGGCAACCTTTACATTGGCGGCACCACTAATCGCGCTCAAGTCACGTTTGAGCGCGAAGTATTGGCGCTGTTTGACGCGATCGATCATCGCTCTTCCATCATTAGTGCCGCGATCATTCCGTTCTCGACATCCACCCTTGTCGATTCTTGAAGACGAGTCTGAAAACAGCCATTAGCTGAAAGCTGACTGCTAAAAGTTGAGCGCTAACCCACACCTTGTTTTTTAATGCGCCCAACGATTTGCCCCACCATCGGCGGTGTCACTTTTCATTCACCTTGGCGCTTGTGTGCAACCTCAATCACTGTATGTACGTTTCCACGCGGCAAGAAATCACCTTTGATTTTGACTTCTAGCGGATCGCAAGCAGCAACAAAGTCATCCAGGATTTGGTTAATCGATTCCTCGTGGGAAATGTAGCGATCGCGATAACTGTTGATATATAGCTTTATTGTCTTCAGCTCTACCACTCGCTGATTTGGAATATACGTAAGGTAGATTGTCGCAAAATCTGGATAGCCCGAAAACGGGCACTTACAGGTAAACTCCGGCAGCGTGATATGAATGTCATACCGTCGCCCCACTCTAGGATTCGGAAACGTAATCAGATTGCCTTCTTCGATCAGGCGTTCGCCGTATTTCGGCTCGTTCACCTGATCCTGGGCATCGAAGGTAGAAGTAGAAAATTGTTGAGTTTCGGGCTGGCTCATACGTTATACGTTAAACAGTTTGCAGATTTTCAAGATTTTCTCGACAAATTTCGCTTCGATCGCTCTAATTGCAGCTATTCTGAGCGTAGCTTATCGACTCTCGCGCTCAGACATACACCTATGACATCTAGAATAAACGCCAAACAGCCTCCGCGAAAGGCTCAAACGGCTAACGCTCAAAAACCCCCTGCCAATCCTGCTTCGCCGTCAGTGCCTATTTCACTGTATCGAGAAGTTGCCACCGAACTCAAAGCAACGCAGACTAAGTTGGAGTCGCTCAGTCTCCAAAACCAGCAGTTAACACAACAAAATCAGCAGTTACGGGTTGAAATCGAGCGGGTTGTACAGTCAGCCTTGCAACTTCGCCAGGTCGCCGATGCTCACATGCCCAAGGTGAACCAGCCAACAGCAGCATCCCCGCTACAAGGGCTAGAGCTTCACTTCCAGCATCCGCCTGCTCCCGTTTCACCGCCTGCGACTGAG
>JBBSHC010000233.1:0-6038 GCA_038253425.1 Leptolyngbyales cyanobacterium
CTGCGTTTTTTCGGCGGGTGTAAAAATGGGTGAGAGTGATTGCCCATAGAGGGGTGCCCGCAAACCCAACTGGCTGATTTTGAACTCTCCCTGAATCTGTGAGTAGCTCAAATCGAGACCGACTGGCGTACCCGGTCGCTGGAGTTGTCCTTGCACCAAATTGTAGAACTGGTTACGAAAGACCGCATTCTCAGACCGCAAATCGATCGTCAGGCGACTCAAATCAACGATACGCACCCCATCACTTTGCAGCGGCGTTTTCAGTCGCTCTTGCAACAGATCCAGCGTCAGGAGAATCCGATCGGGTTGCGCGATCGCCGCCCATAACGGTTGCGGCAGGAGCGTAAGGGTTAAAACGACCCAAACAACCAGTAAAAACAAGGCATGGAGAGGTTTTCGGAACACCGCGATCGCTCTGTCGTTAGCTGATACCAGAATACCGACATCTGGATCGTGAATGGAGACAGGTTTTGTAAAAGCCTCTCTAAATTTGCCCTTGTCACATTAAAGCAATTGGCAGGTTCATGCCGAGCGAGTGCTAACCTCGTTGAGCCAATGAGCGATTGTGAAGAATCCCCCTCCAGAGCAATTTACGACTTCCGGTAGACAGAGGTTAATTCCACTTTGCGTATGCTTAGTTTGATCGGATACACCTGGTTAAAGTCATCGCTCCTAAGAAAAGTTCTTTTAAGCCCGTGAAAATACTGGGGTTCCAGGCTGAAATCTTCAAGCTGATTTAAATCCAATTCATTTTCTCAGTCGTATCCCAGGGGAGGGTATCAAAGCCCTTCTAAAAAAAAGCAACAGCGTAGTACAGCGGATCGTCCGACGTTTCTCTGAAGCTGCGTTATTTTGCGATACCTGTGTGGCTGGCAACATCAACTCTTTGCTTCAGTTCGTTTAACGTCATGCAAATTTAAGGTAAACCCCCTATGAAAAAGTTGGTGCAAGCAGCAGCAGTGTCTGTTTTATTCACAGGACTGTCATCCGGTTACGCGCAGGCAGTAACTTTTAGCCAGGTTGGTGATACGGGTCAGACATTAGGTACAGCACAAGTGATTCCTGGTGGTTCGTCGCCGTTAGATGCCATCACTGGAACGCTTTCAGGTCCAAACGTTGTCAACCTGTTTCGGCTCGTATTGACAGGTAGTCAAACCTTTTCTGCCACAACGCTGAATGCCAAAACGTTGCTTGAGCTACCGATCGATCAACAGTTGGGCATTCCAACCGCGTTGCTTCCTGATCCACAGCTCTTTTTGTTTGATGCTGCTGGTCGAGGCGTTTATGGCAACGACGATGGTTCTACGAACGCTCAGGCAAGCTTACCCTCTGGTGGGTTCTCGCCGACAGCACCGGGCACCTATTTTCTAGCGATCGCCAGTTCGGGCTACAACCCAACGAGCATAGATGGCAGCATCTTTGGTGAAGCAGATGCCAATGGCATTTTCGCCCCTACGGGCACAGGGGCAGCATCGCCGCTAACAGGGTTTACAGGTGAAGGCACCGCCACCGCTGGCGGCGATTATCAGATTACCTTCACAGGCGTGACTGCCAGTGCAGAAGGCGTTCCTGAGCCAAGTCAAACGGTTGGCTTGATTGCGGCTGGTGTTTTGGGCATGGGCTATCAGCTTAAGAAAACGCTCAAAAACCGGAAGCGCTCAACGATATAGGGCATTTTCACCGTTAATTTGCGGCTAAACAGTGGCTGTAGATAGAGCGATCGCTCTGCTACGAGTCTGTTTTGCACTGCGATGGCATTCATCAGTGGCACCCAATTTCAACGCGTACAGATAACCAACAGGAGATTACCGAAAAGATGTTGCTCAAACCCCCGACTCCAAAAGATCAGGATTCATCTGCCAATAAGCCTGCTAAACCTTCGTCCTGGCGTCGCTCGTTGCTAGGAGCACCCGCACGTTTAGGTTTGATTGCGCTGGGCGTGCTGCTTACCGCTGGTGTGGCAACGCAGTATGTGCGATCGTCTGACCATGATGATGGTGAAGTGGATACGAAAGGTCGCAACCTGAACCTGACCGATCTGTTTGTGTTTCGTGAGCAAGACCAGAATCCTAGCGCGTCGGCTAATGATTTGGTGTTTGTGATGAATACCAATCCACGATCGCTCCCACGCCAGCAGTACTACTTCAGCACTCGCGCCCGCTACGAGTTTAAGGTGACACGGGCGGCAGATAAAGATGCCACGCCAACCGGAAAAACTGATGTTCTGCTGCGCTTTGAGTTTGGTGAGCCTGATGCGAACAAGCAACAGGAGATCAAGCTAACAACGATTCGCGATGGCAGCACTCAGACGGCGATCGTCGGCAAAACAACGCCCATTGCGCCTGATCCCGCTGCTCCACCCCTTGTTAATCAAGTGACGGTCGGTGACACCAATCTCGCGGTCTTTGCGGGTCTGCGTGAAGATCCGTTCTTCTTTGACGTAGAGCAATATTTCCGGGTACGGGCAGGTGCTGCTGGGGCGGGTCCGAAGGTTGGTTTCCGTTCGCCAGCCACCGCGATCGATTTTACCAAGGATTACAACGTGAATGCGATCGCGGTGCGGGTACCCATTCGCTTCCTGCAAGGCAGCAGTCAAACGAAGGTATTCGACGTTTGGGAAACCATTTCAGTGCCAGCACAGGGCAATAAATATACTCAGTTTGAACAATTGGCTCGACCTGTCATCAACGAAGGGTTGCTTCGTACCAATGCGTTGCTTAATGCCTACAACCGCGTAGGACCCGACTTTGTAGCAGCGGCACTGGCAGGTCAACAGCCCGCCGCCAACATTGCCGCACCCATTGTTACCGAAGCCAAGCAAACCCTCTTGGCACTTGGCAACAGCGATGCGCGAGCCAATGCCTTACTGGGTGCGTTTCTGCCTGATGTGATGCGGATCGACACCACGGGCGCAAGCGGTTATGGCAAGGTCAGCCCTAAAACCGGCAGCCCCATTGGCGGTCGCTTGCTCAAAGATGATGTGATTGACATCACACTAACCGTGCTGACTAATGGCGCAATTAAGTCAGATAACGTGTCGTATGAGGGTACTCCTGGCAATCCGGCGCAGGGACACGAACCCTTAGTGCCGTCCTTCCCTTACCTGGCACTACCTAACTAAGACAGCCATTCACTAGTGGCGAAGCTTTGGTGTCAGGCAACAGCGACTGGCGATCGCCGTTTCAGCACTAGAGCTTCGCCTCCTTCGGTTCATTACTCACGCAGCACCAGGGACAACCATATGGATTACAGCCAGAACGGAGTCAGACAAGGGCTTGTGAAACGCATTGGACGATTACCATTGGTTGTTTTGTCGATCGTCGGACTCCTGCTTGCCGTCCCCGTTGGGTATAAAGTTTGGCAACTGGTCGATCGCAATACGCTGGCAGCGCCCTACCGTTACACCTTTGAGCGACCGTCACCCGGTAGCGTGACGCAAAAACTAGAACAAGAAATCGCATTTTATCAAGGACGGCTTCGCCATGACCCCGATGGTGGCATGAACCGTGCCCTCCTTGCCATGACATACATTAAAATGGCGCGGGCAACAGGTGAAACCAGTTGGTTTTTACTGGGAGAGCAAGCCGCACAAGAGTCGCTGGTGAAACTTCCGGTCTATAACGATACCGCACTGATGGCACTCGCCAGAGTTGCTACCGCCAAACACGATTTTCGGGAAGCCATTCGGCTGTCACAGCAGGCAACGCAAAACGAAGCAACGCTAGCAGTCTTGGTGACGACGAACCTGGCAATGGGCAAGATCAACGAGGCAAATGCGGCAGCCGATCGCCTGGTCGCCCGTAACCCTGATCTGGCATCGCTCACCCTCAAAGCATTGGTGGATGTTTCGCAAGGCAAAGATCAGGAGGCGATCCAGACGTTTCAGCAAGGATTAGCAGCCGAAGAACCAGAAGAAACAGGTAGCTCTGTGTGGGCACGAACGATTCTGGGACGGCTCTACTTTAAGCGCGGTCAACTGGAAATGGCAGAAAAGCTGTACCAGGAAGCGCTACGCGTGTTGCCCCAGTATCCGCCTGCAATACTCAACCTGGCAGAACTGGAAATCCGGCGGGGTCACTACCGGGCGGCTGAAACCCTCTACAACAAGATTTTTCTCACCTCGCAGCGATCGCCCACCATCTACGACCATATTGTGTTTCGTGGCATGGCACGGGTCAAAGAATTGCAAGGAGACACGGCTCAGGCGACGGCATGGCGCGATCGGGCTGAAGCGCGGTTAAGGCTCGATCTCACAGCCTTTGGGCATCGGCGCGAACTGGCGCGACTACTGCTTGAACGGGGGCGTCCGCAAGATTTGACCGAAGCACTCCGCCTGATGCAGCAAGAAGTGCACGTCCGACGCGATGCCGAAACAATGGATACACTTGCCTGGGTACTTTCGAGCCTGGGGCGCTGGCAAGAGGCGCAAACGGCAGTACAGGAAGCGCTCCGTTGGGGCATTCGGGATGCGGCGTTATTTAATCGAGCCGGAACGATCGCGCAAAAGTTGGGCAACACCACTCAGGCAACAGCCATGTTCAAAGCCGCTCAAGCCACCGATCCTACGTTTGATGACCAGGCTCAGAAAGCCTTGGGGCTTGGTGTTGGACTACTTGGATTGAACTAGCTAACAGCCAGCAGCTAAAACCATTTTCAGGAAACTGTTATGAAGCGACGATGGGGTTTGATTAGGGTTGGCGTTTTTTCGTTTTTTGGAGCCTTGCTCCTGTCGATCGCGCTGGCAACGCCGAGTCAGGCGCATTGGGCAGATCTGGCAGTGGCAAATGTTGAAGTAGAGCCAACCAAGACCCAGATCACGCTGACCTTTCCCACCGGGTTGACTGCTTTTGCCGATGACAATCGGGATGGCACGCTGTCTCCACCCGAAGTGCGCGCGCACAAGGCAGAATTGACTGCTTTCTTAGGCGATCGCATTCGTCTCACTCCCAGCCAGGGCGATCGGGGTTTGCTCACAATCGAACCATCTGACACCACAGCGTTATCGCCTGAACAGCAGGTCACGGCTGGCACTCACAGCACACTGCGACTCAACTATACCTGGGCTAAACCTGTTAAAGGACTAACCCTGCACTACGATCTGTTCTTACCCGGTGTGCCGACAGCCCGCTGTCTCACCACCGTTAACACGCCTGGACATACCCAAAGCGTCATCTTTAGTCCAGAAAGCAAAGAGGCTGACCTGACGCAGAATGCTCCCTGGTATCTAGCAGGTGGCATTCCGCTGGCGATCGTGGCTTGCTTTGCGTGGGGAGCCATGCACGCGATGTCGCCAGGTCACGGTAAAACGATCGTGGGCGCATATCTTGTCGGTGCCCATGCTACGCCCCAACATGCGGTCTTTCTCGGTTTGACAACCACGATTACTCACACGGCTGGTGTCTTTGCACTGGGGGTAGGAACGCTGTTTTTCTCTCACTTCATCTTGCCGGAGCGGTTGTATCCCTGGCTTAGTTTTATCTCGGGGCTGATCGTGGTGGATATCGGATTGCGGCAACTCATCAATCGTTTGCGTCAAGTGCGACGATCGAAAGACACTACACCCCATCAGCACCCTGGTCATCAACATCATGATCATCCGCACCAGGATCACCAGCATCACGACCATCATGCGCCTGTCTATGCGATCGCTCATGCTCCTACCCCGCACATTCATATAGACAGTCATACAGATAGTGCTGCTCATGCCCACGATCGCGCTCACAGTTCGCACGAAGCGATCGCTGTCCACGGTCCTGAGCCTGTGCATCTGCATGACCACACGCATGACCACGACCATGAGCATGATCACTCGCACAATAACGCTGATAAGCATTCCCACGATCGCCCCCATACCCATGATCATGGCGATGGACACAGCCACACCCATGCGCTACCGGGTAGTGATGGCTCACCCGTTACCTGGCGTAGTCTACTGGCGCTCGGCATCTCAGGCGGTATGGTGCCCTGTCCCTCAGCGTTGGTCATGCTACTGAGCGCGATCGCGTTAGGTCGGGTTGGCTTTGGTTTGATGATGGTGC
>JBBSHC010000234.1:0-6036 GCA_038253425.1 Leptolyngbyales cyanobacterium
GTGACTGGGTTAGAAGAAGGGTGCTATTACTATGCACCGAAGACTCAGGAACTCCGTCAAAGCCGCTTTAAAAATTTTCGTCAAGCATTGCATTTCTTGTGCCTGTGGCAAGATCTGGGTCGTGATGCAGGGGCAGTGGTCTTTCATACAGCCGATCTGGAGGCAGCGATCGCTACCTACGGCGATCGAGTCTACCGCTACCTCCATCTGGATGCTGGACATTTAGGACAGCGGCTTAACCTGGCAGCGATTCATCTGGGTCTTGGGGTCAGTGGTATTGGCGGCTTTTTTGATGATCAGGTGAATGAAGTGCTTGGCATTCCTGCCGATGAAGCGGTACTTTACATCACAACTTTGGGGCGTCCTGCATAATTCGCGATCGACATTGAACCATCTGAAATTGAACCATCTGAAATTGAACCATCTGAAATTGGGTTTGGTCTAACGCTATACAACTGATGCATCAGTCTTGTGAATCTTACTTAGACTATTCCAACTCACAAAACCAAATCATGAACGTAAAACGCTTCTTACTCCTACCCGGTGCTTTAGCGCTTGCGCTTTCTTACGCTCCCATGTTGCCTGTCGCTGCTCAAACCCCCTCAGCTCCCACAGGCAACTATCAAAAACGTGGCATTAATCTCAACCTGACCGATGCTCAAAAAGCGCAACTTAAGCAAATTCGTGAGTCTACCCGTAGCCAAATTGATGCCATTCTCACATCCGAGCAAAAAGCTCAGTTAGCCGCTGCCAAACAGCAACGACAGCAGGGACAAAAACCGCAAAAAAATTGGGCGGCATTGAATCTGACGGCTGAGCAGAAGACCCAAATGCGCGCCATTCGTGCGGATGCTAAGCAAAAAATGAATGCTGTTCTGACTGCTGAACAACGCCAACAGCTACAGCAACAGCGTCAGCAGATGCGACAAAAGCACCAGCAGATGCGGCAAAATTCTCAACAAGCGCCTCAGTAAGCTGATGTTAATCGTTAGGCTAGCGTTAGGCATGATTCATGCGGTAGACGATCGCTCGAAAATAGAGTCGATTGTTTTCCAAGCGAACTTTGTAGCGAAGGCAACCATCTAAAATTGTAGGTTTGCTGCTATGCACGGGGCAACGAGAGCGGGGTTTTTATCCGGTTCTCCTGCCCCTTTACCTTAAGACCTGCTCTAACGGCAATTAAACCATCAGCAAGTGAGAAACAGCGCTTTTACAACTAGCGTTTTTACAGTAATCGTCCTTGCTGTCAGCAGTAACTGACATGCTTAACAGAAGGTCTTCAACCGTACTTGGAAGATCTAAAAACTCACTCTTTCGTTATGGCTCCACAGCTACAACGCTGCTCCAACCGAGACTGGCAAAGAGTCCAGCAGCCTTTTCAAATCGTCTCTGGCTGCTGCTATAGAATGCGAAACTTAAGGCTCAAAGCGTTGGAGCCTGCGCTTGACTGGTGTCTCTTGCTTACGGAGAGTTTACCTTAAAGCATCCTGCAACTCAATTTGAAGCGACGTATAGTGAAGCATTAATAGCAGTGCAAGGTTTTCAGAAAGACTACGGCGTTACACCTTATTTGGAAAATTTATCTGGTTTTCTACCAAACTGGCAGGATGAGGCCTGAGATTTCAACCTAGATTTAGGAGCCGCTGCCGGAGTTTTATCCACAGGCTCAGAGGATGTTTGAGCAGTCCTAAAAGGTCATGCTGAAGGGAGCGTTAGTGCAGCGAAGCAGCTTGATTGCGCGCTGAAAGCCAAGCTGCTTCATGCCGCTCTGCTCGACTCAGAGTAACAACAATGCTTTCAAGACATCCTCTCGCAAGCATTGGCAGAACGACTCATTACGTTTCATAGTTACTGTTAGCGATGGTGCTCGTTGGTGACTACTGACATCAGCATCAATTTCAAAGAAATTAGTAGTTTGAGTAGAAGAAAAACTACTCAAACGGTGTAGTATGATTTCAGAGGTTTATGTACGTCTAAAGCATTTATCCTCTGACAAACATCAGTAAATCTAAGATCCACACCCTATTATTCCCCGCTAAGTTGATGAGTAAGAAGAAAAAGATTGAACCGCTTGTAGGTGAAGCGCTGATCAAAAAAGTCAAAGAACTGGAAAGTCACAGTAAGGAAGAAAAGGCCCGGGAATGCGGCTATTACACGGTTACAAAGAACAGTGTAGAGCGCGTCAACATGATGAAATTCCTCAATGCATTGATTGATGCAGAGGGAATCGAGCTGGATGGCAAGCAGAATGCTAACGGTCGCGGTGGTCGCAGCGCTAGCTATCGGATCAGCGTTCAATCAAACGGTAACTTGCTGATTGGTTCTGCTTACACCAAGCAGATGGAGCTAAAACCCGGTGATGAATTTGAAATTTCTTTAGGGCGTAAGCACATTCATCTCAAGCAAATTGGTCAACTTGACGAAGAGCCTTAAATGGAAACGATTGATTGGATGACTGCACTGCCCGTAGGATTAGCGATCGCCATTTTTTTGGGCGGTATGCTGATGATGTTTAGCAATATCTGGACTATTCGCAATAAATAGCGCCAGTTAAGAGAGTCGTCTAGCCGCCAGGTTTGTCCGCCGCAGATTTTAGTGGCAATGTCGCGCTGAACGATCGTTCAACTACAGGCACGGTTTCTAAATAGGGATGTAGTGACTGCCGCATCACTGCCAAGCTACAGGTCAGGGCAATTTCATCTTTCTCTAGCAGTCCCACAATGTGGTGGGGATTGTCGCGATCAACGACTGGAAGTTGGCGCAGTCCACGGGCAGACATGCGCGCAAGTGCTTCATGGATGGGTTCGTCTTTGTAAGCAGAGAGCAAATTCTTGGTACAGATATCATCCAACGTCTGCTCCATCAGGTGAATTTGAGGCAATCCGGCGATCGCGTGCGTTTGTCTGTACGTTTCCCAACGGGAAATAGCGCGATGTACATCTTGAAGGGTAACGATACCAGTGAGCTGACTCGCTTCATTCACGACGAGCGCACTATGGGATTGATGCTGAGTTAGAGCAACGCCTGCTTGCAAAACGGATAGCGATCGAGGCAACGTCAGAAAATTTTGGTGCATCGCCTGAAAAACAGAAAGCTGCTGTAAGACGTCCGCCTGGTCAACTGCTATAGGATCAGTCGGCAGCAGTAAACCCGTTGATGCCAGAGTCGGAAGATTGCGAACGATCGGCTGCAATCGGTCAACCAACCAGACGCTTAAGCCCACGGCTGCCATCAAGGGCAAGATAATCCGGTAGTCGCGGGTCAGCTCAAACAAGAGCAGGATTGCGGTCAAGGGCGCACGAGCACTAGCTGCTAACATCGCCGCCATACCTACCATTGCATAGGCTGGAGGAGCCGCAATGCTATGAGCGGCGATCGGCAGTACAAGCGCGATCGCTTTTCCATACGCGGCACCAAGGGAGGCACCTAAAAACATCGCTGGCGCAAACAAGCCGCCCACTAACCCACTGCCCACGCTAGTCGCAGTCATCGCCAACTTTATAAGCAGCAGACTTAGCAGCAGCGGCAGAGAAAATTGGACATCCCGCAGCATTGCTTCCACCGTCTCATAGCCAATGCCCAGAACCTGAGGAAACTGCAACGCCACAATGCCCACACACAAACCACCGATCGCCGGACGCACCAGCAGCGGCACTCGCCCCATCCAGCCCAGCCCCGGTATCCGTCCCTCAAAAAAGCGTTGAGCGCATTGAAGCGCTTGCGTATACGCGATCGACACCAGGCTGGCAAAAAGCCCCAACCCCAGGTAAAGCGGCAATTCTAAAGGACTCCGCACTTCATAGCTCGGCAACGCAAAGGGTGGTTGCCCGCCCAGACCAATTTGAGCAATCAGGGCAGCAACCACAGCAGACAGCAAGACAACACTGACGGCAGAGGTCGCAAACGTGGTTCCTAAAACGACTTCCAGCGCAAAAAAGACACCTGCGATCGGAGCATTAAAGCCCGCCGCCAACCCTGCTGCCGCCCCCGCCCCCAATAACAAGCGTTGACGCTCTTTCGACATTTGTAGCGCCTGCCCGACCACCACACCCAGATTGGCACCAATCTCAACGCTTGGACCCTCCGGACCCAGTGAGGCGCCCGTACCCAGCGACACCACCGCTGCCCCAGCTTTAACACCTGCCCGTAACGGCGAAACGCTGTTTAGACCCTGAGCGGCTGCGATCAGCACCGACAAACTGGGACCAAAATCGTGCAACCACCAGCGCAGCAACCCCACCACCAGACCCCCGATCGCGGGAATACAAGCAAGTGTCCAGAAACCCAGCGGCACAATCATCCCCATGACATCCTCCAGCATGAAACTGTGGAGGCGCGCAATCAAGTAATGAAAGCACACAACTGCACAGCCTGTGCCGCTACCAATCACCAGCGCCAGCAGCAGGACAACTGTTTCTGGGGATGGCTGAAGGCGATTCAGCGTACTCGCCAGCAATGGTTGAGGCGCATTAAAGAGAACCTGTTGAGTTGCAAGGGGGTGGGATGAAGGAGTGGCGGTCATTAATGTGGAGAACTGATTATGAGCTAAAGTTTAACTTTTGTTGCTAAAATTTTCTCGGTCTGATGCTGACAGCAGATGAACAAATCGCAGCCATCCCCCGCAAGCCATCGTCGCTCGTGCCACGCTTACAGCGGTTTTCAGTTGAGTACAACACAGCTTTGAGTGAGCGGTCAGCGGTTAGCGATCAGCTTTTTGCTTATCGGACTGTGGCTTATACCTTTGAACATCGCTGTAAAATTAATTGCGAGGTAGTCGGTCTTAGCACTTGCTAAAAAACAACTGACCCCTTGTGCTGAGTCGCTACCAGTTTGACGCTGACTGTAACGCCAAAAGCCAGAGAGTCTGCCTAGCTTGAGCGATCGCTGCTCCACCCGACAGTCCCATTGCTGTGCCCCACCACACAGCAGAAATAGCGCCTGCCGTGCAGCGATCGAGCCGCCTAAATGGGCAACCTAAAATTAATTCTGGCTCGGTATACGCATTGCGTGACCCGATCAGAACATGGCATCGATTAGCACCGACGTGGAGTATCCAGCCTAACCACCCTCAAGATAAAGCAGCCTGTAACTAGTGACGCTAAATCTTCAGGCGAACGTCTCCAGCCAAGAAAAGCCTTCATCAAGCGTTACTTCATGCTACGACAGAGCTTTCACTCCGCCTGAGTAAAACAGAAAGTAAACATTCGGGAAATAACTTTAAGAGAAATTATGGAATATCTATGTCAAGTGTACACTCCAAAAGAGCTTGTATACTTAGATCGAAGGTTTGCGTTACAAAAAATCCGTTAAGCAAATTTTATGCAGTGTAGCGCCATTAAAGTGATGCAAAACACTGAGATACAGTTGTAATCGATCGCAAGCTGTGGATAGGGTATTTACGTCGGCAATGGTTCGTCTTCAACGCAGTGCCCGTTGAGTTGATTAAGTAAGCCTCTGTAGCGGTGAACGAGTCTCATGAACGCTTATACCTTTGATACGCATTCTCCTGTCTGCCCGATTTGTCACCGTGCTGGCGTCATTAAGCCCCATAAGCTGTTGAAAGGCTTACTCACTTGCCAAAATTGCCGCGAACGCCTGGTTGTGAGCTGGAGTGGTCACTACGTCCGCGATCCCTTTACGCTTAATCATCTGGCGGCTGGGCAAATGCTACGCCGCGAGAGCCATCCTTTAGCGCGCATCCGACGAGACTACAAACTAACGGGACCATCAGTGCTATGGACTGTGTTAGGGAGCGCGATTTTTCTAGGCACCGCTCTATTTTTGGTGCAAACGGCACCCATGAAGCAGCAGACGCCACCACACACGCCACCCCAACCTGTAAAGGTTGAGCGATCGCCCAACGCGTGAAATCAATGTTAGCTGTGTTTAAGAGGCGGGCAGTGGACCGTTAACGGGGGATGAAGACCTCAAAGCCCTACTGAACAAGCGTTTCATGGCTTTGCGAGTAAGTCAGTGGAAATCCTTGCCAGGTAAAGCTTTCAGGCATCTATCACCTCTTTAGAGACCAGTACCCAA
>JBBSHC010000235.1:0-6034 GCA_038253425.1 Leptolyngbyales cyanobacterium
AGGAAATTGCGATCGAGCGCCGCATTCCTTCCTACCATATTGACAGCGCCGATCGTATTGGTCCTGGTAATCGCATTGAGCACAAACCCCTCAATCGTGAACTGGAAGTAGCCGAAAACTGGTTGCCCGATGGTCCCGTCGTGGTGGGAATCACCTCTGGTGCATCAACGCCAGACAAAATTGTGGCAGACGTGCTGGAGAAAATTTTTGCGCTGAAGTCAATGGTGCCCGTGGCATAAGCGATATCTTTGAGCCACAAAGAACGTGCGTCATAGAAAACGTGAGCCGCAGAGAAATAGAGCGCTAACGTCCTCTGGTTCTCTGCGGTCAGCGTTCTATGGCACTGAAATTCTGCTAAACCGAAACAATATAGGGCGAACTAAGGGCAGATGCGCGTCCTGCTTGCACCAAGCCTTGATAGACGATCGCGGCGACTTCTGCGCGCGTTGCCTCACGGGTGGCGTTAAGCTGTCGCACATTGGGAAAATTGACGACAATTTTTGCCCTGGTTGCCGTTGCCACTTCATCTTGAGCATTTTGCGGCACGGTGGCGCGATCGTCGTAAGCATTGAGCAAACTCAGATCACCGACGGGCAAGCCCAAGCCACTCACCAACGATAGCCAGACCTGGAGCCGCAGCACATTCTGATCGGGCTTAAAGGTGCCATCGGGAAAGCCAGAGATAAAGCCACCCTGATACGCCTGGTCGATCGCGGGTTTCGCCCAAAAGCTGGCAGGAATGTCTGCAAAGTTGGAAGCACTGCGCTTGGGTGCTGGGTTAAACGCCTTGGCGATAATGGCAGCATACTGCGCCCGGTTCATGGTCATATCGGGTTTAAAGCTGCCGTCTTCAAAGCCGCTGATGAAGTTTTGGTTTGCCAGTCCGAGAATGAAATTGGCTGCCCAGTGCCCCTGAATGTCAGTAAAAGCGGGTGATGGTGCGTTGGCGGTGACGATAAACGGCGAGGCGATCGCAGGTGCCCGGTTGAGCGCGACAAGCGACTGATAAAGCAGCGCCACAACTTCAGCCCGCGTGATGTCTCGCATTGGTTCCAGTTGACGGACATTGGGATGGTTGACAATGATGCGTCGCTGCGTTGCCGTTGACACTCGATCGGTGGCATAGCTGGGAATTTGGGCGCGATCGCTGTATACATTCAACGCATCTAGCACACCGCCTGTTAACCCAATGCCGCCAATTAGCGCCACGATCGCCTGCACACGCGTTAGGTTTTGGTTGGGGCGAAAAGTATTGTCTGGAAACCCAGCAATGAAGCCCATTTGATTGGCTTTAGCGATCGCGCTGGCTGCCCAAAAGGTTTGTGGTACGTCGCTAAAATTATTGGCTGGTTGCTTGATGGGTAAGTCAAACGTCTTAGCAATCACAGCGGCATACTGAGCGCGGGTAATGGGGTCTTCTGGCTTGAAGGTGCCATCGGGAAACCCGCTGATATAGCCTCGGCTGACCAAACCCTGAATAAAGCCCTCTGCCCAATGTCCTTGCGTATCGTTAAAGCCAGCAGGAGTGGGCGTGGGCGTGGGCGTTGGGGTTGGGGTTGGAGTGGGCGTGGGCGTGGGCGTTGGGGTTGGCGTGGGTGTCGGGGTAGGGATCGGAACAGGGGTGGGAATCTCATTGTTAACAAAGTCAATGGCACCCTGAACCTTCGTCGGATTGACTTGATTGCCAACGGAGATCAACGTCAGCGTCGTACTGTTTTGAATATCAAACTCGCCGTTTTGGCGAAAGATGTTGCCGCCCGGAGCCTGACTGTTACCCAAATCGGGCAATGCCGTCTCGGTGACGACTAGCCCAAACTCCGTGTTGTTCTCGATCACGTTGTCGCGCAGGACTGCTTTTGCCTGTTTGTTGATGACGATGCCAGAACGGTTTTCCGAAATTTGGTTGCTTGCCAGTAACGGCGCAGCACTATCCCCTACGGCGATCCCAAAGCCTGTTTGCCGACAAACGTTTTGTCGCCACTCGCCCTTGGCATTCCGCACGATCGAAAAGCCACTGGCAGCATTTTGGATCGCCACATTGCCCGTCACTAATGGGCTGGCAGTACCCGTCGAAAAAATACCCTCCCGCTTGCAGTTGGTAAAGGTGTTGTTGGCGATCGTGGGGTTGGTAGACTCGACCCAAACGCCCGTACCGCGAAGCTCTGAATTCGTCACTGTAACGCCTTTCAGTTGGGCATTATTCGCCAGTTGAATGGTCACATTCTGGTTGGCAAACGTTGGACTCGGAAACACGCCACTCCCAGACACCAAAATACCGCTGCCTTTGCTCGCTTCATTGCCGACAAGGACAACGCCCGCAGGAAGCTTGATGGGGAAAGTTTCACCGCTGGCAGCGCTATACGTACCTGCCGCTAGTTGAATGGCTGTACCCGCTTGAGCCGTCTGCAACGCCCGTTTGATCGTTTTAAAGGGAGCCGCCTGAGTACCACTGCTGCCATCATTGCCAGCCGCCGCATTGACATAGAGCATTGTCGAAGGAGTCGCTTGCACCATAATCTTTCCTAACTCTCAGATGATTATTGCCTTCAAACACGAATTTGCTGATTCCGCGTTGCATTCATTGATATTTGGTGATTGATCGTTGGTGATCGCAATGCCCACTACCGTACACATCATCAACCTGCTAATCAAGGCTCATGAAGATGAACAATCGGCGATCGCTCCTACAATGTTAAGACGCCGCAGCAATAGGGCAGGAATTGGGAGTCAGCAGTCAGCAGTCGGGAGCGAAAAAGTACAGCGATGGCTTTTAGTCTGAATCTATGACTACATTTGGCTACAAACCGCTGTAAGACCGTACAGTTAGCATCAAACATAAGTCTGTAACTCGCTGCTCGTCGGGTTAAAGACGCTACAGGTAAATTGATCAATCATGTTTGCAGTCGTTTTAGTGAGCAATATCGTGCTTGGCTTACTCTGCTTATTCGCAGCGTGGCAGGTTTGGCGACTGAAGCAAAGACTTACAAAAGCGGCAGATACGCTCATTTCAGTGGAACGAGCCGTGCATCGTGTGCTCCATCGTGCGCCAGACGGCATACAAAGAGGGCATTTAGGCATTCATCAACTGCGGCAACGGTATCAGGGGTTAGAACCACAGTTTCAGCGGGCACAGCAAGCGTTAGCGCTGCTCAGTCTCAGTCAAACGCTGTGGCAACGTCGCTTTATACTCTTTGCGCCACCCACCCGATCGCCCCGCAACCCATCCTCACGTCGCTTTTTTTAAGGAGCCACGTTTTCGGGAAGCGGCAAATCAGCGGGGTAATGTTGGGGTAGATTAGAAGGTGTCATCAAAGCCAGTGCTGCTACCTTTGTCGCGACGGATGCGATTTTGTCTGCGATCGCTGGTTTTGGTTTTGTCAGGCTGGGGTCTTTGCGTTAGATTCAGATCCATCAGAAACAGGGTTCAGCACGTTACATCAGAAGGAAGAACCAGCATATGTCAAACAACCGCTCTGGAGCATTTCTAGGAGGATTGCTAATAGGGACAGCGATCGGGACAATCACCGGAATGCTTCTAGCACCGCGTCCCGGTCGTGAAACCCGTCAGTTCTTAAAGAAATCGGCAGACGCCCTACCAGAACTGGCAGAAGACCTATCCAGCAGTGTGCAGCTTCAAGCCGATCGCCTGTCTGAGTCGGCACTGCGAAACTGGGATGGCACCCTGATACGACTGCGTGAAGCGATCGCGGCTGGCATTGAAGCGACCCAACAAGACCACCAGGCGTTAGAAACGGCTGAACATAATCGATCGATTGAACCGCCCGTTCACGATAATTTGCTGTAGGCAGACCTGTGACTGATCCGTTGTTCTGGCTAGTACTGTCTTTTCTCTTTGTTAGCATCAGCTTAACTATTGTGCTGGTATTGGCGATCCCCGCGCTCAGAGAACTCTCCCGTGCGGCTCGGAGTGCAGAAAAATTATTTGAGACGCTGCGACGCGAGTTTCCACCCACGCTACAGGCGATTCGGCTGACAGGACTAGAAATTAGCGACCTGACGGATAATGTGAGCGAAGGTGTGCAAAGTGCGGGGCAAGTTGTAAAACAGGTGGATCAAAGCCTGACCGAAGCCCGTCAGCAGGCACAGCGCGTACAATCTAGCACTCGCAGCGTTGTCGTTGGCATTCGCGCGGCGTGGAGAACCTTTACACGATCGCCAAAACCTTCTACCCAGCGTCGGACTGTGGATCGCCTGCCGTCCAGAGCAGAAAGCGAGTTTGGCAGCACTGCACCGTCTCTTGCCAAAAACGCTGAACGCTATGCGCGATCGCCCAACGTGAACCAAGCCGACGACGATCAACGTGATTCTTACGATCATCCACCTGAAAGTGAACTGCTGAACCTCGGCTTAGACGAAGACTTTGGTGAGCAGTAGGTTCTAAGTTGCAAGAGATCGCTGTAGCTTGCTTCCGCTGGACGGTGGGATACAGAAAATTTGAGTTTTGGGTTTGGAGCTGTAAAAGGGATGAGGACGCTTTGAGTTCTGGGTTGATTTTGTCCTACTCCTCACTCCCATCTAAGTCATTCCCCATCTTTCTGTCCGTTAGCTTTGGAAGAATCGCTAGGATGAAAGAAGAACTTGCGATCGCAGCGATCAGTCTTTTCATTCTTTGTAGTTATCTATGCCTGAGCCAACTCCAGATTTGAGCCTGCCTCGAAATCCCAGCCAATTCAGTCAAGAACTGGATGAAGCGATTCTTGGCTTTGAAGATATTCAAGCAGAGCTGAACTACAAACAGGCGCAAGGTGCTTTACGCGAACTGGTTGACAACCTGGATCTGACACCTCAAGAACGGCGGGGCTTGGAACCCGAAATTGGTGGCTTGACATCGCTGCTGGATAAACTCGATCGCCAGGTTGTTCACATTGCCGTCTTTGGTATGGTCGGACGGGGCAAATCGTCGCTGTTGAATGCTCTACTGGGCGACCAGGTCTTTGAAACGGGACCCATTCATGGCGTCACTCGCGACTGTCAAACCGCAAGCTGGGACATCAAGCGTGAGACTGTAGAGGGGAGCCGTCGCCCTATTTTGCGGGTTGCTTTACCCAGCGTGGGCGAGTCTCATATTGAGCTAATTGATACTCCGGGCATTGATGAAGTTGATGGCGAAGCACGAGAAGCACTGGCACGACAGGTTGCCAAACAAGCGGATTTAATCCTGTTTCTGGTAGCAGGCGACATGACAAAAGTGGAATACCAGGCGCTATCGGCACTGCGAAATGCCAGCAAGCCCATTCTGTTAGTGTTTAACAAAATTGATCAGTATCCTGATGCCGATCGCTTGACGATTTATCACAAAATCCGCGATGAACGAGTGCGGGAGTTACTTTCGCCTGACGAGATTGTGATGGCGGCTGCGTCTCCGTTAGTCGCCAAAGCGATTCGTCATCCAGATGGGCGTGTAGCGGCTCAATTCAGCGCAGGCGCACCCCAGATTGACGAGCTAAAGCTGAAAATTCTGGAGCTGTTGCATCGTGAAGGCAAATCATTAGTTGCTCTCAACACCATGCTGTTTGCAGACGACGTGAATGAACGGCTAGTCGAGCGCAAGATGGTCATCCGCGATCAGAGCGCCAATCGCATGATTTGGAATGGAGTGATGACAAAGGCAGTGGCGATCGCGCTCAATCCCATCACTGTCGTCGATCTTCTTAGCAGTGCCGTCATTGACGTTGCCTTAATCATGACTCTTTCCAGACTATATGGCATCAGTATGACCCAGCACGGTGCCATCAGTCTGCTGCAAAAAATTGCTCTGGCAATGGGTGGCGTCACAGCGAGTGAACTACTGGCAACTCTGGGACTGGGATCACTTAAAAGTCTGCTCGGTTTAGCTGCCCCTGCAACAGGTGGCGTGTCACTGGGTGCCTATGTCTCTGTTGCCCTCACACAAGCAGGCGTGTCAGGCGTTTCGACCTATGCGATCGGGCAAGTTACCAAAGCCTACTTAGCAAACGGTGCCTCCTGGGGCGATGACGGACCCAAAGCCGTTGTCACCCGCATTCTGGCATCC
>JBBSHC010000236.1:0-6018 GCA_038253425.1 Leptolyngbyales cyanobacterium
CGGTGCTAGCTGGAGCCTTGGCAATTCATACGGTAGAAGCTCGACATGCAGCAGGCATTCGTTTTCTGCGGCAAACGCTGCTAGGCGCTGATGTGCGTCCATGGATTCGGAACGCCAGCGAAGTAATTTACAACGAAAATCGCGGCACTGCTCCTGTTTCGATGGAATCTCAAATGAAACAAAACTCTGGTGATTCTGTCATTCCGTTCGGCTCCGATGCCTTTGACGGTTACGCCACCAGAGAAGAGGTATTGGCGCTAGTGGGTCCCATTCTAACGACAGCACAGCAACCGCCCATGACACGTCCTCGCCCAACACCACCTAGAAATAGCAGTGAGCAACCCGCTCCTAGCAGCCAGCCCCAGCCATCTTCAGTGCGAGCCTTGTGGTAGACGGCATACCACTTCTGTGGCTTTAAGCGCCTGTTAAAGTTATGCGATCGCTTTCGAGCTTTGAGTTTTGCAACCTCAAGGCTCGAATGTTTGTTTTAAAGAATGGGCTGACGCTTGCTAACCAACCTATAGTTTTGGAGGTGGGTTTGAAGATCTAAGTCTCATGAAAATTACGTCCCTCTCCACACTGCCCGAACAAGAGGTTTCTCACAACCCAGCGATCAAGAAAAAGGTCATGCTGCAACGGGATGATTTGCCACACCTAACCAACTTTTCTCAAGCCCGCTTTGCACCCGGACAAGTTGCTCTTGCTCACAGCCATGCCGATATGTGCGAGGTCTTTTTCGTTGAAAGGGGTGAAGGCGTTATTCGTGTTGATGGTACGCCATACCCACTTCAGAGCGGCACTTGTATTGCCGTAGAAGCAGGAGAAGAACACGAACTTTGCAACACTGGTGCGGCTGAACTGGTTCTAACCTACTTTGGGCTGAGAGCCGAACCAACGTAAGACTCGTGCGATCGCCCAGTTAAACTGCGCGTCTGTTTAAACTGCCCAGTCAGATTAACGTAACAGGGTCAAAACAAGACCCTAGAAGCGCTATTCCCACGTCGAGACTGGCTTTAGAACCGTTGGAATTTCGCCAAAGTCAGACGAGAATTCTAGTTGCGTTTCTCGTAGTCCCAAATAACCCGACTCAGCAAACGAGAGCAACAGGCGCTGTAGCGCTAACCAGACCTCTGCTTCATACTCCCAGTCACGTTGTCGATAGGACCGAGCCGCGATCGATCGCAGTGCCCAAAAATAGCTGTTTCTCACCACCGAGCCACTTTTTTTGTACTCTGGCACATCTTCATAGTGAATGAAAACAATTTGGTCATCAATTCTGGCTCTCATAGCTCTAGTGCAAATTGAAAGAAATTGGTGAAAGTTTAACTTCTTTTAACCTTATTGTCTGAGCAATGACCACTCAACATTACAGATTAAATGCCATCTTTCTAACGCTTTAATAAATTTAGTTAAAGTTGTAGTGGCAGATACAGGCACCAAAGTGCTTATGCGGCAAAAATAGTGTAACAGCATCTAAAACATCATGGGGATCACTCGTATCAAACGATCCCATTAAAAGTGAAAGTCTTTTTCCCGCCAAAATCTCCCTCCAGATGGTCGCTCTGTCATCGCATTACTGGGACAGTACGATCATTGCTTTTCAACATACTGATTTAAATCACCAGTATTCAACTGGTTAGCAAAATGACAGATTGCCCTTTATGCTCCGACATACTGCTGCGCCACATTCGGTCTGGAAAAACGTATTGGCTCTGCCGCCGCTGTCGTCTTGAACTGTTAGAACAAACGTGTCACTCGCATCGCTTGGGTCATGCAGTGCTGCCACAACTCTCAGTCGAACGATCGCTAGTATCCTATGAGACGGCTATTCATCAAACAGGCAAGGTGCTTCCGGCTGTAGACATTGGAGCAAAAACAGTCATTTAGTTCAGTTCTACATAATTCAGTTTTACGAGTGGTA
The DNA here is from genome assembly GCA_038253425.1 of Leptolyngbyales cyanobacterium. GTDB lineage: Bacteria > Cyanobacteriota > Cyanobacteriia > Leptolyngbyales > Leptolyngbyaceae > Stenomitos. The sequence continues at coordinate 1,922 of JBBSHC010000236.1, forward strand.
TCAGCGTGGCTAAGGAGCCAGGTAACAAAAGCACAACATAAAACGTCCCTTTGGCAGAGCTGACGCTGATTTTGACCAACATATCAGATCGGCAAAGCAATTAATCTCCGTGAAAAACCTGATTTCTCCCTGGGAGCAATTGCCCATACTAGAGTCAACTGTTTTAGTCAGCCACCAATCTTTGCTTAATTGTGTCTGAATAAAGCTAGTAGAGTCTGTCCACCTCGTGAGGTCTGCCCCAGTGAATCGCCTCGATACAGAGCGACCTAGAGTGCTTGTTGTTGATGATCATCCGTCTAGTCGGATGACAGCAGTTGCTTTGCTGTCAGTTGAAGGTTACGACGTGCTAGAAGCTGATTGTGGTTTAGCAGCGCTAAATTCTGTTTTCTCAAGTAACCCCGACCTAATTCTACTTGACGTTATGATGCCGGGTATGGACGGGTTTGAGGTCTGCCGTCGGCTAAAGCAAGACGAACAAACACGGTTAACTCCCGTCGTTTTTGTTACGGCGCTCGACGATCGCCGTGCTCGGTTGAAAGGCATTGAAGCAGGCGGCGACGATTTTTTGACGAAACCGTTCGATCAGCTTGAACTATCGGCGCGAGTCAAATCGCTAATTCGGCAAAAGCGCCTGAATGAAGACCTTGACCACGCTGAAAGGGTGCTTTTTTCCATTGCTCAAACGGTCGAAAGCCGCGACCCAAATACAGGCGACCATTGTGAACGCTTGGTCAGCCACGGTCAAGCATTCGGCGCATTTCTGGAGCTGTCGCGCATAGATATCCGCGATCTGATGTGGGGCGGCTACCTGCATGACATCGGCAAAGTTGGCATTCCCGACGCAGTTTTGCTGAAACCTGGTAAATTTGACCCTGAAGAATGGGAAGTCATGCAACAGCACGTGGTTATTGGGGTTAAAATCTGTCAGCCGCTGCGGACCATGCGGGGCGTTTTGCCCATTATTCGCCACCATCACGAACGCTGGGATGGCACTGGCTATCCCGATCGACTGAAAGGAGACCAAATTCCATACCTGGCTCAAGTCTTTCAAATTATCGATATTTATGATGCTTTGACGAGTGAACGCCCGTACAAAAAGGCTTTTACTCCTACGGAAGCGCTGCAAATTTTGGATGAAGAAACGGCGAAAGGCTGGCGGAATGCCACTTTGGTGGAGCAATTCAAGGCGTTTGTGCGATCGCTGGATCAACAGGATCTACTACTTGAGCTGTCCTCCGTGCCGCAATCTGCCTGAGCAGTGGCGCTCGTAGCTAGAACATACAGCAATGTTCAAATCTATAAGCCACAGTCCCAATTAGCAAAAAGCTGACCGCTGACCGCTGACCAAAGCTGTGTTGTATGTACTCAACCGACAACCGCTATAAGAGCCAGAATATAAGGAAATAGCAGCGATCGACCGATCGAGTTGACCTAATGGTTCATGCTACCTTTTACATGCGACTACATTTTTATGAGCGCTCGTTTATGAGCGATCGACCGTCTTGAGTCGCGCCAATGTAGAAATCGACTCGGTAATTCGAGATCAACTTCATGCCACAGTAGCGTATAAGTAAAGACGGAGCATGAGCGCAACTGATGCACCAAGCTCTCCTGACAATCAAGTGGCTTGACAAGAATGGTAGCGGTGGCAATTTTGGCGGCAGGACGTGGGACGCGGATGAAATCCGACTTACCCAAGGTTTTGCATCAATTGGGAGGAAAATCTCTCCTTGAATGGGTTCTCAGCAGTTTATCAGCCATTGAAACAGAGCGTCGGCTGATTGTAGTAGGCTATCGGGGCGAACTGATCACCCAAGCACTCATTAAAGACAGTGAGAATGCCGCAGTACCGACGCTTGAGTTTGTAGAGCAGACCCAACAATTGGGAACGGGACATGCTGTGCAGCAGTTATTGCCACATCTGGATGGCTTTCAAGGCGATTTGCTGATTCTCAATGGTGACGTGCCGCTGCTGCGCCCCCAAACGCTACAGCAACTACTGCATACCCACCTCGAACACCAGAACGCTGTCACGCTACTGACTGCTCAGTTGCCTAACCCCAAAGGCTATGGACGCGTCTTTTGCAACGATCAGAACCTGTTGCAGCAAATCGTAGAGGATCGGGACTGTACGCCTGCTCAAAGGCAGAACTGCCGCATTAATGCTGGGGTTTACTGTTTTCGGTGGGCTGACTTAGCAGCGGTGTTACCCACATTGACCACTAATAATGATCAGAAGGAATATTATCTGACTGATGCAGTGAACTATATGACTCCAGCAATGGCAGTTGATGTAGAGGACTATCAGGAGATTTTTGGGATCAACGATCGTAAACAATTAGCTACTGCCTATGACGTTCTGCAAGCGCGCATTAAAGATGACTGGATGACAGCCGGGGTGACAATCATTGACCCCAATAGCATCACGATCGACGATACGGTGGTCTTAGAGCCAGATGTGGTCATCGAACCCCAAACACATTTGCGCGGCAAGACGGTTATTCAAGCAGGAAGCCGCATTGGACCGGGTAGCTTCATTGAGAATAGTCACCTTGGGCAGAATGTAACTGCCCTTTATTCGGTGATTACAGACAGTAAGGTGGCGGCTGGCACTCGCATTGGTCCTTACGCTCACCTGCGAGGACAGGTAGAAACCGGAACAGATTGCCGCATTGGGAATTTTGTAGAGTTGAAAAAGACGACGCTGGGCGATCGCAGCAATGTGGCTCACCTATCTTATTTAGGGGATACGACTGCCGGAACTCAAGTCAACATTGGTGCGGGGACAATTACAGCCAATTACGATGGCGTGGCAAAACATCAAACGCAGCTTGGCGATCGCGTCAAAACCGGGGCTAATAGCGTTTTAGTCGCTCCCATTTCGATTGGTGAAGGGGTTAATATCGCGGCTGGCTCAACGATTACTGATGATGTGCCCGCTGATTGTTTGGCGATCGCCCGCTCTCGTCAGGTGATCAAACCTGGTTGGCGACTGAATGCCAAAGCGACAGATGCCTCTCCAGACGCCTAAACCGCTTTGTAAGCGGTTCTATCTAAAATGATGTTCGTGCAGTTTTTAACCGTTTGGGTGCGATCGCGGTCAGCAGTCCCCAGAAAAACGGTAGAACGTTGAGGCTGCAAAGCGGCTCCAGTTCCCAGGTGCTTACGCTCTACAACTTCAGTTCGCTTACAGCTCTACAACTTAAAAACCTCTTGCAGCAAGCGATCGCGCTTTGCCTGGAGTGCGTTATCTAATTCAGGAGCGTATTCAAACGATGGGATCAGCGGCTGAAAGAACTGAGTCAAGGGAACGTTGTCTACAACCGTAAGAAAATCCGTTGGATTGGGTCCATCAATGTGGCGACTCAGCACACCAAAACCCGCTCGTTCACGGCGATACCGCTGACTGGGAGCGTTTTGCTTAAGCCATTGGTCAAACGTGCTCGATCGCGTCATAGTCGTGGTTAATTCAGTCATCATCTCGGTTGGTGGGTCAGTATGGGTTGCTGTAATCCAGGCTTGCTGGAGCAAATTTTGCCGCTTGGCTGGGTCTAACCAGGCGGCGATCGCAAGTGCGCCACTGCGACTCAGGGGAGAGGTTCCGGCAGCAGCCCAGGGTTCAATCAGGGGTGATGTTGCCGCTTTACCCTCTGCTAAATCAAGGACTACCCGACTCAACTCGGAGCCAACGGTAGCCAGATCTGCCTTTGCGCCTGCTAAATCGCCCTGCCACCAGCGCAACCCACCCCGACTCTGACGGAGCCATGTCGTTAATGGTTCTGCCTTTGGCGTGGTTGCAAGGAGTGCGGTCAACTCGCTTTCGACTCGACGCGTGAGCGGTGCATACAATGGCTGTAGCGTTGGCAACGTCCAGATAGGGCTGGTCAAGAGTGCTGGATCGCGTAGAATTTCCAATGTGATTGCCGCGATCGCCAGATTAGCTTCTCCTTGTGCCAGTAGACTCAAGCCCATACCGTAAAATACACCCCGTTTTGCTGGCACCAGTTGGGCAGACTGAGCAAAGGCATGGCTTGCTGCTTTAGGATCGCGATTGAGCAAAAGCCACGCCAGATTTGTATAGCCAAATTCCTGCTGAG
>JBBSHC010000237.1:0-6004 GCA_038253425.1 Leptolyngbyales cyanobacterium
AAGACAATTTCAATCCCTCTGCGATTAACTTCATGAAAGGGGGCATTGTTTACTCTAACTATGTCACTACAGTTTCGCCGCATCACGCCTGGGAAGCTCGCTGTACTGATATTGGTTACGGTCTCGGTCATACGCTGCATATGTACCAAGACAAGTTCACAGGCGTCTTGAATGGGATTGACTACGAGGTCTGGAACCCCGCAAGCGATCGCTATGTACCGCATTCTTTTATCAAAAATGACCTGACGGGCAAGGCGAAAAACAAGCAAGCCCTCCGCGAACGTCTGCTGCTGCGCGATATGGCTAAGCCATTACTCTGCTTTATCGGTCGTCTGGACGATCAGAAAGGGGTGCATCTGGTGCATCATGCCATTTATCATGCGCTGAAGCGCGGTGCCCAATTTGTGTTGCTAGGTTCGGCAACGGAAGCTGGCATCAACGACCACTTCTGGCATGAAAAGCAGTTTTTGAACGACAATCCCGATGTGCATTTAGAGCTGGGTTTCAACGAGGAACTGTCCCATCTCATTTATGCTGGAGCCGACATGATTGTGGTGCCCAGCAACTATGAACCCTGCGGCTTGACGCAGATGATTGGCTTGCGCTATGGCACGGTGCCCATTGTCCGCAGCGTGGGCGGTCTGGTGAATACGGTGTTCGATCGCGATTACGATGACAAGCACCTGCCGGAGGAGCGCAACGGCTATGTATTCGATCACAGTGATTACGCTGCTCTAGAATCGGTAATGGATCGGGCGCTTGACCTATGGTATGAACAACCCGAGGCGTTTCGTCAGCTTGTCTTGCAAGGCATGAACTACAACTATTCCTGGAACTACCCCGGTAAAGATTATCTGGAATTTTACGATCGCATTCGTCACAAGTTAGCGCGATCGGGCACTCAAATCTGAAAACGCTGGAATCTACTGGCAGAGGGTGGCAAAATGGACGGTACGAATTTCAACTAAAACAGCACCATGACGATTCATCCCACGCTACAGAGTGCCTTAGATCACGGACGCGCCCTCAAGGTGATCAGCGGCTTGCACAATTTTGATGCCGATCGCGTTGCCGCTACAGTCAACGCTGCCGATCGCGGTGGTGCCACATTTGTAGACATCGCTGCCGACCCCGATCTGGTACGGTTAGCCAAACAATTGACTCAGCTACCCGTTTGCGTCTCCGCTGTAGAGCCAGAAAAGTTTGCGATCGCTGTTGCCGCTGGAGCCGATCTGATCGAAATCGGTAATTTTGACAGCTTTTATGCCGAGGGTCGCCGCTTTGAAGCGGAAGAAGTCCTGGCGCTCACCCACGCGACTCGCGCACTGTTGCCCACCATTACCCTCTCCGTCACCGTTCCCCATATCCTGACGCTCGACAAACAGGTGCAACTGGCAGAAGCACTGGTACAAGCTGGCGCTGACATCATCCAAACCGAAGGCGGCACCAGCAGCCAACCCGCCCACGCTGGCACATTGGGCTTAATTGAAAAAGCCGCTCCCACCCTGGCAGCCGCCTACGAAATCTCCCGCGTAGTCAAAGTGCCCGTGTTATGCGCGTCTGGTTTATCCAACGTGACGGCTCCGTTGGCGATCGCCGCTGGTGCCTCTGGTATCGGCGTTGGCTCTGCCATCAACCAACTCAACAGCGAAGTCGCCATGATTGCCGCTGTTCGCAGTTTGGTAGAAGCACTGGCAACCGTCAGCCGTTCCAAAGTTTACGCATAGAGCGATCGGCGTATTATGAAGAAACTTTCCTCAGATCCACCTGCTTTGGGAGGATCGCAAGAAAAAAACTACCTATCCACCCGTTCTGGGGTGGATCTGAGGAAAAATTCTCTCTAATAACAAGTTAGCACGCTGCGCGCGGCGTTGTTGCGTGCGATACAATATGATTCATGGCAGACGAAATCAAGATAGAACCAGCAAATCCAATTTGGTCTAAATTATTTGAGGTAGAAAAAGCACAGCTTCTTGCGGCACTTAGCTCACATTTCGTCGCCATTGAGCATTTTGGCAGCACAGCTATTCCTGGTTTGGACGCGAAGCCAATCATAGATATGCTCGGTGGCGTAAAGTCTATGGCAGAAGCGGACGCTTTGCTGGGGCCGTTGTGCCAGCTTGGTTGGGACACCTCTCCTGAGTTCAACGCAACTCTTTCAGACCGGCGCTTTTTGCTGCGCTGGCCGGGAGGCATTCGCACTCATCATTTACACTTGGTTGTTTACGGTGGCGAACAATGGCAGCAACGGCTCAAGTTTCGAGATTGTCTTCGTGCCAATCCCGCATTGGCCCAACAATATCAAAAGTTAAAATACGAGCTTGCTGCTAAACATCGGGATGACCGCGAGGCTTACACAGACGCAAAATCAGACTTCATCGTCAGCGTTACATCATAACAGCGTGCTAACAAGGCGCTGCACCCGACCGCCTACAGCTTCGGCTTTCGCTCGTGCCTCGCTGCAAGCCTACGCTTCCGGCGGCGGGTGAGCTTGATCGTTGAACCGCAAGACCCCGATTAGGACGTGCTATAAGTAGTGGTGAGATAAAGAATTAACTGAGATTGTCAGTAGGACGACCACCACACCGACCAGGCGTTTGGGTAATGCGAACCAATAAGCCATTTGTAGAGTTCCTGAGAAGATTGGTAAGTTGTTTTAGTTGTCTCCATCTGACTGAGCCAGTAGTGCGATCGTGTTTGAGAAAAGCGCCCCTTCTGCACTAATGCCTTTGTGCTGTTGCCAGATTATCTCCACTCCTGCGTTGAGATGCGTAGTAGAAACCAGATTTAAGAAGCCTGCTGTTTTTTGTCTTTCAAATATTCTGCGATCGCTTCAGCCACGTCATCTTCAGCTTTGTAAACCCGCGCATTAGGGTTCTCAGAACGTTGTCTATCAAGATAAGTTTGCAAGGCTTCTTCTTCATCCCGATGATCTAAAACGTAAGCTCGAAGCTGTAGCGTCGTCATCATAGCGAAGTCGGGTTTCAGGCTCATACAAACCTCCAATCTCCATCTGGGTCAATCTCAATATTGATTGCTTCTTTTGACAAGATAATCACCTGCCCAGTCCGTCTATCCAAAGTCACCAGATCAATCGAGCAGTATTTGCTGGTCAGGTCACAGCAAAGCTGAAAACACTTCTGCGCTTGTGCCGTAGTATGCATTCTAACCCCCATAATCAATGGACGCACAGATACCAAACCAAGTCCACAGCTTACCCGAAAGGCTATAACTAGTGGACAGTTGCAGGGGCATAATAAGTCTTTGGAGCGGTGGATGAAAATTGATACTACGTTGAGATAAAGTGCGATTGCCATTCTCGTAGGACGCATTAACGTAAAGCAAACGCACCCTTTTATCGGGCATTCTAAATCATCTCTCTCCTGGAGAATGCACAATGCCCAACTACCGTGCGATCGCCATTCGTGTAGGATAAAGCGCGACGCTATGGTTTATGACCGCAGCAGTTCACTGGCGCGGCGCGGTAAGGCAGCAAGACTAAAAGATGACAGGACAATCGATCGCTGGCTGATCCAAACATTTAGTAGTATTGGTGGAGTGATCCTTCCAGTCGTCTTTTCATCCTTATGCCCTCTAACAATCCGGTTTATCCCGTTCTTTGGCAAAACGCTTCAGCCGCAGAGCCATTGCATGGCGGCGTTCTGCTGATTGACCAAACGCGTTTACCCAATGAGTATGCAGTAGTTGAGATTAACTGTTACGAAGAGATGGCGCGGGCGATTGAAACGATGATTGTGCGGGGTGCTCCGGCGATCGGGGTGGCAGCAGCGTATGGCATGTACTTGGGCGCACGAGACATTCAAATGAGCGATCGCAGTGAATTTTTGGCTCAGCTAGCACCAGTGGCGCAACGACTGCGGGCAACGCGTCCAACGGCAGTCAATTTGTTTTGGGCGATCGATCGCATGGTCAAAACAGCACACCAAACGCTAGGACCCGTTGAGCATCTTAAGCAAACGCTGCTCGAAACCGCTCAGGCAATTAATGCCGATGACGTGCAAACGTGCCATCAAATTGGCGATCATGGGCTGCGTGCGCTACCAACCAGCCCTACTCAACTGCGGTTGCTGACCCACTGTAATGCTGGGGCACTTGCAACAGCAGGCTACGGTACCGCTCTGGGAGTCGTTCGTTCGGCATGGCGAGAGGGTCGGTTAGAGCGAGTTTATGCTGATGAGACGCGTCCACGCTTGCAGGGTGCCAAGTTGACTGCCTGGGAATGCGTGCAAGAAGGCATCCCAGTGACGGTGATTACTGACAATATGGCGGCGCACTGTATGCAAAGGGGCATGATCGATGCAGTGGTAGTGGGAGCCGATCGCATTGCGGCAAATGGTGATGCAGCAAACAAGATTGGCACTTACAGCTTGGCGTTAGTGGCAAAAGCGCACAACATTCCCTTTTTTGTGGCGGCACCGCTCTCCACCATTGATTTTGCGATCGCCGATGGAAGCGAAATCTCAATCGAAGAACGCAATCCCAGCGAAGTACACACCATTGGTGAAACGCTTCTTTGTCCCACAGGCGCAGAGTTTTACAACCCTGCCTTTGACGTGACACCCGCTGCTTTGATTAGCGCCATTATCACCGAATACGGCGCGATCGCACCCGCTGCCTTGAAAGACCGCCTTGCTGCAAAACAGGCAGTGTAGAGACACTCTTTTCGAGCATCTCTACTTTTTGGGAGTCTCTCTCCCCTGTAGCATCGCTACCGTTCAGGATTGCTCATCCAGAGTTACTGAACGCCCAAAATACGGCTTTCGGTGTTGAGGAGTTCCGCGATCGCCTGCCGCTCAGCCGGGGGATGGGAGGGCAAGACCTGACGCACATCTGTAATTAGCCAGTCGAGCGATGCCGCCTGAACGTCGATCGTGGCTCCTGTTTTGTCCACGCAGTAGCGACCAAACACTAGCTTATCTACCAGACGAACCCCAGGACCCAGACGAGCGTATTCAAAAATAACGCTGTTATCGACGGTGGCACCACTAGAAATCCAGCAATTCGGACCGATCATCGTGGGGCCAATAATCTTGGCTCCATCTTCAATGTGGGTCATGCCGCCAATGTAAACGGGACCCTGAATATCTACTTTGTCCCAATTCACCGACACGTTGAGTCCGGTATAAATGCCGGGTGCAACCTGATGACCCGGAATGGAAACATTTTTGATTTCGCCATTTAACGCACTGCGGATAGCGTGCCAGTAATCGGGCGTTTTCCCAATGTCAACCCACTCAAACTCCATCGGCACACCGTAAAAGGGCGCACCTTTTTCTACCAGTTTGGGAAACAGTTGCCCACCAATGTCGTATTCGACACCCGACGGAATGTAATCAAAAATTTCTGGCTCAAAGATGTAAATGCCTGTGTTGATGCAATTGCTCAGGGCTTCCTCTACGGAAGGTTTTTCCTGGAAGGCTTTAATTCTGCCTTCATCATCCGTAACAACGACACCATAGCTAGAGACTTCTTCAGGGGGCACTGTTTTCATAATGACAGTGGCGATCGACCCTTTCTCACGATGCCACTTCACCGCAGCCGTCAAATCCAGGTCAATCAACGCATCACCGCAGAGGACGACGAACGTATCATCAAAAAACGGTGAGAAGTCTTGAATGCGGCGCATACCACCTGCTGAACCAACGGCTTCACCAACCAATTCACCATTGACGATGCGTCCTTCAAAGGAATAGGCGATCTGAACACCAAAGCGCTGTCCATCTCGAAAATAGCTTTCGATCTCGTTAGCCAGGTGACTAACGTTCACCATGATTTCATCAAAGCCATGCTGCCGCAGCAGTTCAAGCAAAAACTCCATCACCGGCTTTTGCAGGATGGGAATCATCGGCTTCGGCATGGTGTAAGTAATTGGACGGATACGCGTTCCTTTACCAGCCGCCAGGATCATCGCTTTCATAGATACGTCATCTCCCCAAACTTAGCCACTAAATGTTAGTCAATTGCTTGATGCTTGAAATGCGCT
>JBBSHC010000238.1:0-5999 GCA_038253425.1 Leptolyngbyales cyanobacterium
CTTGATACAGTTTTCTTTTCAAGATCATCTGAGCAGTGCCTATTGAAGCTTTACACTACTCCCAGCATTGTTTTTTTTTGATGAATGTACACAAAAGCCAGGGATCAAGCTGTGGGCTGAGATAACGAAATGGTAGGGGTAATTTCAGTCTTACAAGCCTAAATTTGAGACCGCTCTACAGAGACAGTTATAAGCACCCTTCACGATCGTGCTGTCTTGTTAACCGATGCCAGATGTGTTTTAGCGTTTGGTTGACAAGGAGTTTTTCTTCAATAGAACAGTCCAGCTTGTCAAGCAACGGTGCAATGTGGCTGGCAGTGGCTGCTGAAAGACCGTAGTGCATCAAGATAGAGTAGTAAGCCTGGTTGCAATAAGTTTTAACGGGGTCGTGCCCCTGAGCAAGCTGCTGGAGATAGATATTCGCTATCAGACATACCCAAATCGACGATGACAAGATAGTTTTCTAGCATGGCTGTTATTTTAGCTGAGCAGTGCCAAGCCATCGTGAAGGAGTCGATTGCTTGGATCTTTCAGGTTAGAGTGCCCATACTTGGAAGTTGCGCTCAAAACCGAACCTGATTAAACACTCTTCACATCTATCTAAAGATAGAATGAAGGTAATGATCTGCTTATTTGGCTACCAATCGCTAACTAAGTTGCTCAAAGCGCTCAGATCAAGCTGGTCTACGGTAAACGCTCGACGCAGTAAGTTGGGAGGAATGAACTCGTCATACTTTTGCAGTTTGGGGACTTCTTCTTCGCTCAGTAGCGCGTCGGCGGTCAGACGTTGCTCTGGCAGTGACTTGATTTCGTGATACAGGCTGGATGTTTTGCACTTGCCCATGTTGACGACCAGAAAGTACGGCGATCGCCCAAACACACCTTTGATTTTGACTGTTTCACGACAGTGCAGTCGTAGGTAGCGTTCCAAAGTACGCACGGCGATCGTACCTGCCCAGGGGAGAATACAGCAGGCGTTGCCCTCTAAGGGAATGAGGCGATCGCGCTCCAGTCCTTCTTTTTTGGCTAACAGGCGGGCGGCGGCGAGACGGGCTTTGGCACCGGGCTGCAAGTAGGCGTATTCCGTGTCTTCTAATAAGGCTTGCCGCATTCGTTCCAGTACACGGGTGTGGATATTGCCGCTGCTGCCCCGCCAGGAAACGTTAGAGGTGCCGATCGAGGGTTTGACTTGCAAGATCCTCCGGCGAGTGTTCACTTCCGACACTTCCCAGGTGCGTCCGGCAAGAGACAAGCGATCGCCTACGGCAGGCGGCACCACAATGCTGCCCAGTTCCACCCCATCACTCCAAACGGCGTATTCTTCGTTATCGGGAAAGATGGCGTAGAACTTAAAGTTTTTCACAATCCGTTCGGCAGTCATTCCCACTATCAGCCCATTTTCCTTCGTGCGCTGGATGTGATCAAGCTCAATCAGGTGGCGCAACAGTTGACGGAAATCGTCCTGAGTCATAGCGCGAAACGGAGGCAACGTGAGCACTTGCTGCGCTAGGGCAGCGGGAGACAGTTCACCCAGGGCAACCAGGGTGCTCATCGTTTGCTGGTAGAGCAGGGTAAAGGGATAGTGTAAGGGCGCGATCGGCTCAATCCACTTTTCCTCTAGATAAAGCTGAATGACAGCAATACACTGCAACAACTGCCAGGGAATGAGTTCGGGGAGTGATTCGCCGCCTGTGGGTTTGTCTTCGGCACACACAAAGCGCATGTCAGCGGGGCTACCACGCCTGCCCGATCGCCCTAACCGCTGCAAAAAACTGGCAACCGAGGGCGGTGCTTCAAGCTGAATAACGCGATCGAGCTGTCCCAGATCAATGCCCATTTCAAAGGTCACGGTCGCCGCAGTCACTGTTGGACTCGTTGGATCACGCATGGCATTCTCTGCTGCTTCTCTCAGGGGTGCCGCAATGCTGCCGTGATGGACGTGATATACATCAGGAAACCCCCTCGCTTCGGCGATTTGCCGTAGAGAGGCAATCACGTTTTCCGTTTCAGTGCGTCCATTGGCAAAGATCAGGCACTTGCGAGACTGGCTCTGCTCAAACAGGTGGTGTTGATAAGGGCTGAAGGTGGCGTCCCGCGTATCGCCTCGCGCCCGTACAATCAGGCTAGGCGTGTAGAAATGTTCCAGTGCCAGTTGGATGGTGCGCTGTCCTGCCTGGAGCGAAGGAGTGGTCACGGAACGATTGGTGCCCGATCGCAGCCAGTCTTCTGCCATGCCATAGTCGCCTAAGGTGGCAGATAGCCCAATGCGGCGGGGGTGATTTTTAGTAAGGTGAGCCAAGCGTGAAAGTTGACACAAAATCTGGGCACCGCGATCGGAGCCGATAAAGGCGTGAATTTCATCAATGATGACAAAGCGCAGGTCGCCAAACAGTCGGTCTAACTCAGTGCTTTTGTTGATGAGCAAACTTTCCAACGATTCGGGCGTAATTTGTAGAATACCCCTGGGATGCTTGAGTAGCTGCTTTTTCCGGCTTTGCATTACGTCACCATGCCATGCCCAAACAGGCATATCCGCTTGTTTGAGAAGGTCGGTTAAGCGATCGAACTGATCATTAATCAACGCTTTGATCGGTCCAATGTAAAGTGCGCCAACCGTGGTGGGTGGATCGTCGTGCAGGAGCGTCAGCACGGGTAGAAATGCCGCTTCGGTTTTGCCCGATGCCGTTCCGGCAGCAATCAATAAATGAGCATCCGTTTCAAAAATGACGCGGCACGCCTCAACCTGCACCGGGCGTAGATCTGCCCAGCCCTGACTATAAATAAATTCCTGGATGAAGGGCGCAAGTTGCTGATAGGGAGAAGTCATAGCTGTGGGGTTTTACAAAGGAGCAGGCAACGTTGCCAACGCTCTCATCATTTTCATCATCACAATCCTGTGTCCAATGCGATCGCTTCCCGCTCGATCGCGGCAACAAGCGCCTTAAGTAGAGACAGGAGCGCCTGGGCTGTTGCAGAATCTACCACTTCGCCTGTACGGCTGAGCTTGGCAGAAACCGCAGGAAGGCGTAATGTGGCATCCTCAACGATCACCGCCGCCATCACGGTCAGTGTTTGTATGAGGGAAGTGTGGGCGTGGGCACCACCATCCGGTGATGGAGACGCACTGATAACAGCAATGGGTTTGTTTACCAGTTCGCCCGACGACACCAGCCAATCAAGGGCATTCTTCAAAACTCCTGGTATGCCGTGAGCATATTCAGGCGTGCAAATAATTACGCCATCTACTTCCTGCAAGCGATCGCGCCAGATCTTCACCGATGCAGGCACAATTTCTTGGTCAAGATCAGGGTTGAAGTGGGGTAACACGCCGATCTGGTCATCAAGCGAGATCTTCATATCATGAAATGCCAAACCAATCATTGACCGAAGAATAGCTGTATTGGAAGAACGGGCACGGAGGCTGCCGGAAAGCGCCAGGATTTTAATCATGCGTTGACACAAACTTTACGATCGACTGAAAGCACCGAACAGAAAGACTTGTGAAGGAAACGACAGCTGATGCAAATGGACAACTAAAGATGTATGGATCGATCGCGGGTGGTCATGGCTTTGGTTTAGTCATGGAGTTACCTAAAAAATTCCAACATAAACCTTGACAAATCAATGTTCTCACGATCAACGTGTGGAGTAGAATCAGAAAATAATCCAATGTCTCAGGAATTTTGTTGTGGCTCATTCTTCTTCCTCCTATCTACAAACCTTAGCCAAAGACGAGGCGATCGCGTTTGTGGCCTCTCTACAGAAAGTTAAAACCCATCTCGGTAGTGAATTGCAGTGGATGAGTGAGCAGGTGCAACAAAAGACAATGCAACTGCAAGGCATTGAAGCAATCCTTTCTGAAGCGGAAGCAATGGGGTTAGTGGATACCAATGCTGCTACACCGAAAATCACAGTACCCAACAGTGAAGCAAGCGCTTCCCTCACTGTTGCACCAGATAAAAGCACCGTAGCAGCACCCACGAAGATCGAACCCGCCGCTACAGAAACATTCACCGATCGAGAAACACTAGCCCCTACTACAAAATCACCACAAGAGGATAAAAAGCCCAAAGAATCTGACGCTAAAGCGCCGATCGCTAAAAAGACTGTCAGCACCAAAGGAAAGAAACCCGGTCCAGTAGCAAAGTCCAGTAGTGCAGGGCGGAAAGGAGCGACAACGGGGCTTCAGCAATTTTTACAGGCTGATTTTCAAACCAAATCAATTACTGACTCCGTGAACGAAATTTTAGCGGAATCGAAGGAGCCACTCAGCACGGACGATATTATGACAGAGCTATATCACAGCTTATCAAGCGAAGATTATCAGCGCGCTAAGAGTTCATTGAGCAACATGCTTTCCTTGGGCAAGACCAAAGGGAGGTGGAGAAACACCGGACGAGGTATGTACGCAAGCAATAACTGAACGTTCACATAGTTGGCTGTGCAGTTGGCTAGATACCAGCGGTGCGTTGTCTTCCCTCTGTGCAAGTGTTCGTGTGTTGAAAGAACGATCGCTTCTCCATTGGTCATTCGTTCCAGCAGCAGTGAGGGATTTGCGCGTTGATAGTGTACCAACAAGTCCGGTTTCGACTCCGCTCGACCTTCAGTGCTTGCGAGTTAAGCGCAGCCGAAACTCAAGCCACTGGTACTTTATTTTCATGTAAGTCCTTTAGCAAAAATGCCCAGATGATCTTGTTGAAAGAAGCATCGGGCATTTCTACTGTTTGATCACGATATTGAAGAATGAGTACGATTACACGATCGAAGGCGGTGGTTAAACGTCGCGGGCACTGAAAAAGTTGTAAATCGCCAGGGCGATCGCTAACAGCAGCACGATGTGAATAAGGCTGCCAGCAATGTGTAGTGCAAAGCCAGCGACCCACAGGATGACAAGGAAGACTACCGCGCCCCAAAGTATACCCAACATAAAGTTAACTCCATAGATTATATGGTTTGATCGTACTCCTGTATTTTGGTTAAACATCCCCCAAGCGATGGTTTTTTGAGCCGCTAAGGAGTCTGATCTAACGATCGCCATTGGGATCGTTTGCTGGCGTTTTATGCCAAAACCAAAAGTGAGCCTGCGTCCTGCTACTGTACAGCCATGATTATTCTGCGCTATCTGGTTGTTTTACTCACGTACCTTGGTTTGGGACTAGGCTACCTGCCGGGATTGCGGATGAACCGAGCTACGATCGCGCTGGTAGGTGCAGCGGCACTGTTGGCATTGGGAGTGCTAGATCTCAAAACTGCGTGGGGCGCGATCGATTACAAAACCCTGGTCTTTCTCTTCGGCATGATGGTAATTAGTGCCAATCTAGCAGTGGCTGGCTTTTTCCAACTGTCGTTGGATTACCTGATGCGCTACGTCCATAGCCCCTTTGGGCTGGTTGTAGTTTTGACTATGGGCAGCGGCATCCTTTCGGCTCTGTTCATGAACGATACGATCGCTCTCATTCTGACTCCGCTGGTTGTTGGTCTTACCGTCTCCCTCAAGCTCAACCCGATTCCTTACCTGTTAGCGCTGGCAGGTGCAGCCAACATTGGCTCAGTCGCCACTCTAAGCGGCAATCCCCAAAATATCTTAATTGGCTCGTTTTCGGGCATTAGCTATTTAGAGTTTGCCCAAGCGTTGACTCCCCTGGCGATCGCAGGGTTAGGCATTCAAATTGGGCTGCTGTGGTGGCTCTATCCGGAGGTGCGATCGACGCAACCAACATTAAAGCCAACCCGCTTGCGCTACCGCCTCTTCAAACCCTTGCTCATCAAAAGCCTGCTGATTACAGCCGGATTACTGATCGCCTTTTTAAGCGGCATTCCCACTGCCGAAGCAACCCTGATTGCCGCAGGTTTACTCTTAGTGACCCGTCGTGTCAAACCAGCACGCATTTTACAAAAAGTCGATTGGGATTTGCTGCTGCTGTTCTCCGGCTTGTTTATTTTGACAGAAGGCGTACAGAAACTCGGCTCACTGGATGGCTTCTCTCAGTGGGTACACA
>JBBSHC010000239.1:0-5993 GCA_038253425.1 Leptolyngbyales cyanobacterium
AACGGTGCTCTCGACGCCAATTTCGCCACCCATCAGCTCGGTCAGTTGGCGCGAAATTGCCAGACCCAAACCAGTACCACCATAGCGACGGGTTGTAGACGTATCCACTTGTGAAAACGGTTTGAACAGGCGTTCTAGCCCCGCACTGGAGATGCCAATACCCGTATCGGTGACCGAAAGCATGATGGTAGCGGTCGTGTCGGTTTCAGTGATCAGCGATGCTTGCAGCACTACCTCACCCGTACTGGTAAATTTAATGGCATTACTCACCAAATTCGTCAAAATTTGCCGCAAGCGGCTGGCATCTCCCCGTAACTGAGTGGGCAGGTTGCGGTAGACCAGTGTTGCCAGTTCTAATCCTTTCGCATGGGCGACGGGTGCCAGTAAGTCTGCCACGTCTTCAAGGCAAAGATTTAGGTCGAAATCAAGCGCTTCCAGGTCCATTTCGCCCGCTTCGAGCTTGGAAAAGTCCAGAATTTGATTAATCAAGTTCAGTAGCGTTTCGCCACTGTTCTGGATTGTTTCAACGAAATCACGCTGTTCTAAATGCAGGTCAGTGTCTTTGAGTAACCCTGCCATGCCTAAAACGCCATTCATGGGCGTCCGAATTTCGTGGCTTACTGTTGCCAGAAAGACACTCTTCATATGAGACGCCTGTTCTGCCTCGCGACGGGCTAGTTCCAACGCGACGTTGTGTTGAGCGAGTTGTTCGCGCTGTTGGGTTTCGCGTGCCAGCAAGTGAGCTTGAGCCAGCGCAATCCCGACCTGATCTGCCAGTTGGGTGAGAAAGTCAACTTCAAACGATCGCCATTGTCTTGGAGCAGAGCACTGATGGGCAATCAGCAGCCCCCAGAGTTGGGTTCTACCAGTGGCACCGCGCCCTTGAATGATGGGTACAACGAGATTGGCTTTCACTTGAAACCGATCGAGTAGTGCTTTGTAGCAAGGTGATAGGTCGCTATTACCCACATCGTCGATCGCCTGTGTTCTGCCCCGGTAGTATTTTTGCCAGCCACCATCCTTAAAACAGGTATCTTGAATCATCTCACCGAGGGTTGCTGACCAGGACGGATCAACTGATTCCACGGCTACAGTGCCGTCCCAATCTGCTTCAAAGCGATAAATTAAGACGCGATCGGTCTGCAAAAACTGGCGTACTTCAGCCACAGTTGTGCTGAGAATTTCATTAAGATTCAGCGACTGACGAATGCGGAGGGTAATTGCGTTCAGCAGGTAAGCGCGGTGGTTTTGGCTTTGCAGCTCTTCCTCTGCCAATTTGCGTTGGGTGACATCGCGAACGATAATGACGGCTTCATCATCACCACTAACGGCAATACGGGCTTCTTCATAGTGCATACCATCGCTCAGGGCAAGCTGATACTCACAGAACTGAAGCTCACCCGTTTGGAGCGCTTGCTCAAGGCAGCGTTGGCGCGGTTGGGCAACATTAGGGGGAAGCACATCGGCTTCACGCTTGCCAATCACTTCTGCTGAAGGCACCAGCGTATCAAAATCTTTGGCAGGCTTGATATCCAGGTAAACGCCCTGACGACTGACCCGCAGCATTAAATCGGGAATGGCATTGAGCAGCGCTCGATTGCGGCTCTCAGTCTGGCGTAAAGCCTCCTCAATCTGCTTGCGATCGGTGATGTCGCTAAAGGTGCAAAGCACATGCCGGATGCTGCCGTCCGGTTTGAATTGTGGATCAGCATTCACCAACAGCCAAACCTGATCGTTAGTTCGGGGACGATAGACACCCATTACGACATTGTGTACGGGTTGCCGTGTGGCGATCGCTTGAGAGACAGGATGCTCGTTACCTGGAAACGGAGAACCATCCTCGTGAACCACACTCCAGTTTTCGGCTAATGAGGTTCGCCCTAGCAGTTGGTCTTCCTCCAACCCCAGGATGGTTAAAGCGGCTGGATTACTCAGCAACATCTCTGTCGCAGTACCTTGCAGCAAAACGCCGACCTGAAGCTTTTGTACCAGGTTGCGGAAATGTTCTTCGCTTTGGAGTAGCGCTTGCTCAGTCGCTCGACGCTGGGTGATATCTTGCAGTTGAGAGATGAAATACAGCGGCTCATTGTCGCGATCGCGCAGCAAGGACACGGTAAGCAAAACCCAGATCGGGTGTCCAAGCTTGTGAATATAGCGTTTTTCAATTTGATACGATTCAATCTCTCCCGCCAACGCTTGATGGAGGTGCGATAAGTCACGATCAATGTCGCTAGGGTGAGTCACAGCTTGAAACGTTTTGCCGAGCAGTTCCGATTCGGCATAGCCAAGAATGGTGCAAACCGATTGATTGACTTGCAACCAGCGACCATCAAGACCAACCAATGCCATACCGATCGCGGCAAAATGAAACGCACTGCGAAACCGTGCTTCGCTAGTTTGCAGGGCAGTTTCCGTTTGCTGCCGCTCGACCATTGCCGTAGTCAACGCGGTGATATTGCGCCGAAGCTCTAGCTGGCTGATAATCTGGCGGCTCAGTTTGTGGAGAGCATCAATCTGCTGTGAACTGAGGTTACGAGGCTCTTGATCCATGACACAGAGTGTACCGATCGCATAACCTGCTGGCGTGATCAAAGGTACACCCGTATAGAAGCGCACGTAAGGTTCGTGAGTAACTACTACGTTTGTGGCAAAGCGCTCGTCTGCCAGAGTATCGGGAATCACTAATAGGTCTCGTTGCTGGACGCAAGAAAGGCAAAAGCCAACATACAAGCCAATTTCAGTGATTGATAACGCAACCTTCGACTTAATCCACTGGCGATCGCTGCCAACCAGCGAGATCATCGCCATCGGAGTGTTGCAGATTTGAGCAGCTAACTGAGTCAAGTCATCAAAGCCTTCCTCAGAGGTTGTACCCACAACCTGATACTGGTGCAGAGCGTCCAATCTCTTTGCTTCGTCATCCAGTAGCGTTGCTTTCATCGGTATCCTCTAAGCTGTTTAGAAAGCCAATGTTCGCCTTTTACTGGGCAGGCGTCTCCTGAAGAAATCAGCTTAACTTAGTCTTAATGTATAAAGGCTGGGAGCTAAGGGCTAAAGTAAACGGTTTATTCGCATGGTTGCCGCAAAAAAGCCGTCTTCATCAGCCTTTCTCAGTGTGCCCCTATTTCTAAAAGCTTGTACCGTACTCCCATAAACTACTTTGACAGAAGTGAAACAGAACCAGGACAAAGAGCTGGTTCACCTGCTGTTGAAAATCCTAGAGGTATCGATTAGCAGTTAGTCCCCCAGGCACCAGGCTACCAGTGCGAACACGCCGAGCACCGAGAACCAAGTTGGTAGGCTAAGTAGGCTTAACCAATCAAATGGTAGCAGCAGCAGCCAATCGAACAGAAGACTAAGCATCTGAAGCAAGGCAAGGATGACTAAAGGCATAGCTGCTCGAACTTTCTTACTTACTGATAACAATGAAAGCCGTTAGAGCTGACGGTCTCTGTATCTTACAGCCGTTTTCATTTGCATTCACCACACCCGATACCCTACACCCCACACCCGTCTTGATCGAACTGTGGCTTACTCGATCGAGAAACACTGTAAGTATGAATGTCTTAGCAAAAAACTGTCCGCACCTTGAGTATCAGGCAATTCTATGTCAGAAGAAAGTCAGCAGATGTTGTCAGAAACCTTGTGACATAGAGTGCTGCTCGAAAGAAACAAAAGACCCTTAGGGATCGATTTGATACAAAAGCTAATGCTTGCTTGTAAAAACACTGCCCAAAGCTGCCTGGGCACGCTGCACATTCTTGTTGAGAATTTTCCAGGCTATTGTGGTCAAGCCCTGTTGCATGAAGGATAATACGGCTGGTTCAGCGATCGCTCGACGCCT
Organism: Leptolyngbyales cyanobacterium; assembly: GCA_038253425.1. Lineage (GTDB taxonomy): Bacteria > Cyanobacteriota > Cyanobacteriia > Leptolyngbyales > Leptolyngbyaceae > Stenomitos. Next base: position 3,845 of record JBBSHC010000239.1, read on the forward strand.
TGATCAAGGTTTCTTTGGCAAACCGACTGAATCATCCATCTTTCGCTGAGGTTACAATGCCCCCCCTAAACTTCTACATCGTTGATGTGTTTGCTGAAACCAAGTACGCCGGAAATCAGTTAGCGGTATTCACAGGTGGCGAAGCACTTTCAACTGTAGAAATGCAGCAGCTTGCCAAGGAAATGAACTATTCCGAAACCACGTTCATTACGGCTCCAGACCAGCGAACAGGTGGGTATGATGTGAGAATTTTTACACCAAATAAAGAGCTACCGTTTGCCGGACACCCAACGCTGGGAACGGCATTCATTTTGCAACAGGAACTAATCAAGCAACCACTGCCAACGATCGTCCTCAATCTTCAGGTGGGACAGATTCCCGTTAGCATCCTTTATCACGATGGTTTGGCGGATGTTTTGTGGATGCAGCAGCAAGCGCCTGTTTTTGGCGAAACTTTTTCGGCAGCCGCGATCGCTGATGTCCTTAACCTTGAAGAAACCGATCTTGATCCCAACTTCCCAATTCAGGCTGTCTCTACAGGCGTTCCGTTCATCATCGTGCCGCTTAAAACGCACCAGGCGTTGAAGCAAGCTCGCATTCACAGAGACCGTTACTTTGCGCTCATTGAAAAGACTCAAGCTAAAGAAATTCTAGTTTTTTGCCCAGAAACCTACCGCCTTGAGAACCAGTTAAGTGTTCGTGTCTTTGCTGAATCATTGGGTATACCAGAAGATCCGGCAACGGGCAGCGCAAATGGTTGTCTGGCGGGCTACCTAGTGCAGTATGCTTACTTCAACAGCACCGCGATCGACGTGCGTGTGGAGCAGGGCTACGAAATTGGCAGACCGTCATTGTTGCTGCTACGTGCTCAGCAGACAGCGACTACTATTGAAGTTTTTGTGGGCGGCAAGGTTATCCTAGTAGCACATGGCGCTTTCGTTTAGTGCTTAGGAGTGTCAATCGACGTAAGCGTATGTGCTGTAGGCGCAGCGTCAACCTTTATAATCTCCGCGTAAATATTAAACTCCGGTAAAGATTTTATGAAGAGGTAGGTCATACTACTGCTAAGCGGTTTAGGGTAATGCAAAGTAATGATTCACCTGGATAACGTTAATAGTTGCTTGATTGCTCTAATAACGTTAGTTAAGTCTATTGAGTAGTGGGTTAGCTGTATCTCCCTCGCTGATTTAAGTTGAGGCAGGGAATTTGCTCAACTATTTTGAACCGTTATTCAGCTTATGTCTAAATTGCTTTCGATCGCGATTCCTACTTACAACCGAGCGGCTCAGCTAAACACCCAGCTTGCCTGGTTGGCAAAAGAAATTAGAAACTTTGAGGATGTTTGTGACATTTTTGTTTATGACAATTGCTCGACTGATGACACACCCAACGTTGTCAGTAAATGGCAAGAAGTGTTAGGTCAAACAACCCTAAAGCTAATCCGGCACTCGGAAAATATTGGGGGCATGAAAAACCTGGCACATTGTCTACAGGAATCAACCAGTGAATTTACCTGGACTGTAGGCGATGACGACCCTATTAATGATGGCACTTTAGCATTCGTCATCAAGACGTTGAAAGAGGATCCCCATCTTGCCTTACTCTACTTAAATTTCTCTGGCTACAACCAGCCTGAAGAGTACGTCTTCGCCGAGCATTATTTGCCAACTGATCTTGCACCTTATCCTATCAACGGGAAAGCAGCGTTCCAACATTGCATTGAAGACAGCATTGGCGGCGTGATCTTTCTCACTGCCACTATCTATCGGACTGAGTTTGCTCGCACCGCTGTTCGTATGTGGACGGATAGCGTCAAAAACTGGGCTGGACAAGCGTTCTGGGTGGGTTACTGCGCGACCCAGGGCGATGTCATGGTGACAAAAGATAACTATATGGTTTGTATTGTTGGGGTTAGTCAGTGGCAGAGCCAAAACAAAGTTGGCACCCGCATCCCTAGCAAAGACGTGCCTGAGGTGTGCTTTAAGCTCCAGGAAATTGGGTACCCTCACGTGATGAGTCGGCGGGTGATCCTGAAAAACTTTAAGAACTATTTCAATATTCAGGGCAAGCTTGACGGCTGGAAGGGGTACACTCGTCCGTTCAGGCAATGGCCGATGGCAAGCGCCAGTACATTTTTGTTTGTGCTGGG
>JBBSHC010000240.1:0-5992 GCA_038253425.1 Leptolyngbyales cyanobacterium
AAGCAGCCATCGCCAGCTACGATCAGGCGTTAGAGTACGAACCAGGGTTTTCAGAGGCATGGAACAACCGGGGAAGCGCCCTGGATGATTTGCAGCAGTATGAAGCAGCCATCGCCAGTTACGACCAGGCAATTAAATTTAGACCCAACTATTATTGGGCGTGGTACAACCGTGGTATTTCGTTGCGAAACCTAGAACGCCACAACGATGCTGTGCTTAGCTACGATCGCGCGATCGAGTTCAAACCCGATTACTACTGGGCATGGTACAACCGCGCCTTAGCGCTGCGAAAGCTCAACCAGATCGACAAAGTGATTGCCAGCTACGACAAAGCGTTAGAGTTCAGACCTGACTTTGAAGAAGCCTGGACCAATCGAGGCAATGCCCTTTACCATCTGGGTTGTCTTGAAGCGGCTATTACTAGCTACGATAAAGCTCTGGAACTCAAGCCCGACAGCCCCCATACCCTTTACAACAAAGCCTGTTGCTATGCTCTCCAGGGAGCCTTTGATTTAGCCTTTGAAAACTTGCAGCGGGCAGTTGAACTAAACCCAGACGAATACCGCGAAATCGCTAAAACCAACTCTGATTTTGATGCCCTTCGTCAAGACGAGCGGTTCTCAGCCTTGCTCAATGAGCGCGTGTAGAATGAACATCAGCCGCACGGCTCTCTCTCTTCTCAATGCTTAGGGCTGTTGCCTAATACTATCGATCCTGAAATTCAAGCGTCACTTTAGAGCGTGTCTATGAACCAGAACGAAGACTCGCAGATTTTTTTCAGCCAGGGACAGGTTCTGCGAGAACTGGGACATTATGAAAGAGCCGTTACCAATTACGATCGTGTTTTGGCGGCTCATCCCAGCGACTATAAAGCCTGGAGCTGTCGTGGTTATGCCCTAGAAAATTTAGGGCAGTACGAGGCAGCAGTTAAAAGCTTTGAGCAAGCATTAACTCAACAGCCTAAATTTATCCCCGCATGGCAGGGCAAAGGCATTGCACTTGCAAAGCTGTGCCTCTATGAGGAGGCATTGTCTAGCTTTCATCGTGCCTTAAAGCTTCAGCCAGATGATTACCGGGCGTGGCAAAATCATGGCAAAGCGTTGCTTGGTCTCTGTCGCTATAAAGACGCGATCGCCAGCTTTGATAAGGTGCTAAAGCTCAAGGCTGATAGTTACAAAGCCTGGTATAGTCGTGCGATCGCACTTACGGGCTTAAACCGCTTTAAAGAGGCTTTGATTAGCCTGGACAATGCGCTAATTATTAAGTCTACCTGCCACTATGCCTGGAATTATCGGGGTATGGTGCTGGCAAGGCTGGATCGCTTTGAAGAAGCGTTGCTTAGTTTTGATCGATCGCTAGAAGCGAAACCTCAGAATGCTAATGCCTGGTACGGTAGAGCCTGTTGCTATGCGCTTCAAGGAAAGGCAGACGAGGCGATCGCTTATTTGAATCGAGCGATTATATTTAGCCCCTGTTTGTGTCGTGTAATGGCAAACACAGATTCCAGCTTCAATCGTATTCGTCAAGACAAGCGGTTTAAGGCAATTTTGGAAGAGGCGACGTATTAGTTTCTTAGTCTTTAACTTTGCCTCTAGATGCTTTCAAAGTAGTTAGTACTGTACTCCTCTTCCGCAAGAGCGCATCAGTAAGAGTCTGTCTGAGAAGTCCCACGATGTCAGGCTGAAGGAAGCAACAGCGCCGTGAAGCAGCTTGATTGCACTCTGAAAGCCAAGCTGCTTCACGGCGCTCGGCTTGACTCAGAATGACAACGTACTTTTAAGACGTTCTCTAAGCTCGACTTTATCCATTTGAAATTGAAGGCATTCTTGACGGAGGCTAGATCGCAGACAGGGACGCAAACCTTTTCAGGTTTCCAGCGGTTGAACCGAGATCAAGAAAAGTCTGGAGACAAACTGACATGCCACAACCATTGGTATTTCAGGGTTTTAGCATTTGGACAAAGTCGAGCTAAGCGGCTAAAGATGAGCTTTTAGTGTGGAACGATGTGCTCTAAGGCGTGTGAACCCGCGCTAAGACTGTCTCCAATTCGTCTACGGAGCTAATACCTGCAAACGTTTCTCCGTTCATAACGAAGAAGGGAGTGCCGGAAAGCCCCAATTTTTCGCCAAGTTGTATGTCTTGCTGGATAGCGGCTTCAGCGTTGGAGCGATCGCGTTCAAACTTTTTCAAGTCTAAATTCAGTGCCTTGGCAGTTGTTTGATAAAACGCTTCGCCCAGTTGCTCCTGGTGGGTAAAGAGCGCATCATGGAACGCCCAAAACTTGCCTTGCTGACCCGCAGCCCAGGCAGCTTTCGCAGCAGGCATCGCCTCTTGATGAATACTCACTAGTGGAAAATGCTTGTAGACCAGTGTGACAGCATCACTATGCTTCGCCATAAACTGCTGCAAGATGACATGCGCCTTGCTGCAAAAGGGACACTGAAAGTCGGAAAATTCAACTAGCAGAACTTTTCCTGCTTTTGCGCCAATGGTTGGCGATGCCCCAATCACCGCTTTAGGATTGTTTTTTGTCTGCTGCAAGAATCCTTGTTGAGCTTTTTTCTGCGTTTCTTGCTGCTGGCGCTGATATCCTTGCACTGAATCCAGAATTGCTTCTGGATTCTCACGAATAATCTGCAAGACTTGCTCTTTGAATTGTGGGCTAATCTGGCTATCCGCTTTAGTTGGTGTAGAGCAGCCAAACAGAGTTAGACAGAGTACTAACAGCGCTGCTAACCACGCAGACCAACGATAAGACGGATGTTGTAGAGAAACAATAGCCATAAATTTCAAAGGCAAGGACAACTTAAAGCTCAGGGCATTTTGACCTGCCCGTTTTCATTTTACGCTGGCAAACGATCGCCTGACAGGAATCCGCGTTAGAGCGATCGCGCCTCGTCACGCCTTGAAGTCGGCAGCATTAAGCCGTCAAGATCCCAGCTAACACGAGTACAAATCCAGGCAGAAGGCTCTCTCCAGAGAGGCTGACGGGGTGTTCAAGCAACTCTACAGGCTGATGCGATCGATAAACCTCAACCGTTTTTGTTTCTGGATCAAGCAGCCAACCTAATTGCAACCCATTGTCCAGATATTCCTGCATCTTTGCCTGAAGATCCATCAATTCATCACTGGCAGACCACAACTCAACGACAAAATCAGGACAGAGCGGCACATATTTTCGTCGTTGCTCTGGAGTCAAGGTTTGCCAACGCTCTAACCGAAGCCATGCCGCATCAGGAGAACGAATTGCACCATTTGGTAACCGAAAACCTGTAGAGGAATCAAAGCCTTCACCTAAACCCGTTCGCTGATTCCACAGCCATAGCTGACCTGTGAGGTTTAGATTGCGTCGCCCCGTTTCACCGCCAGTTAACGCCACGATGACAAGCTCTGCCTTCGCTGTACGCTCAAATTTCAAGTCCCGGTTGGCTTGGCAAATTTGCTCAAACTGTTCATCGGTCAATTCCAACGTGGGACGCAGGGCTACAGTAAACACGATGTAGTCTTTAAACAGAAATGGTTAGCTTCACTATAGGAGATAGACCGATCAACGTGTCGCAGGCAATCGCGTTTGCTCTGAACCGTATACTGTAGTTTGCACGTTGAGTCAGAACGAGGTCACAGTATGGCATCCATTCGTGAGTTGCATCAACAGCTCATTCGCAAAGAGCGATCGGCGGTTGAAATCGCGCAACAGGCACTTGATCAAATTCAGGCATTGGAGCCGAAGTTGCATAGCTTCCTGCATGTCACGGCTGACCACGCCCTGGAGCAGGCGCGGCAGGTGGATGCCAACATTGCGGCAGGTGAAGCGATCGGGCTGCTAGCAGGCATTCCGATCGGTATTAAAGACAATATGTGCACCAAGGGTATTCCAACGACCTGTGCCTCTCGGATTTTGGAGCAGTTTGTGCCACCGTATGAATCAACTGTGACTCAAAAGCTGGCAAACGCGGGCGCGGTGACGGTAGGCAAAACTAACCTGGATGAGTTTGCAATGGGCGGCTCGACCGAAAACTCTGCCTTTCACTTGACTGCCAATCCGTGGGATTTATCCCGCGTTCCTGGTGGCTCATCAGGGGGTTCGGCAGCCGCTGTTGCAGCAGGGGAGTGCACCATCTCGCTGGGTTCAGATACAGGTGGCTCTATTCGCCAACCAGCGTCGTTTTGCGGCATTGTGGGGCTGAAGCCAACCTATGGTCTGGTCTCGCGTTATGGCTTAGTGGCGTTTGCATCGTCGCTGGATCAGATTGGTCCTTTTGCGCGATCGGTGGAAGATGCTGCCATCTTGCTTAATGCGATCGCGGGCTACGACCCCAAAGATTCCACCAGCCTTAAAGTTGAGGTGCAAGACTACACCACGTTTCTCACCCCCGACCTCAAGGGTAAAACGGTAGGTGTCATTCAAGAAACCTTTGGTGAAGGACTTGATCCAACGGTGGAAAAAGCGGTAAGAGGTGCGATCGATCAGCTTAAAAGTCTAGGAGCCGAGATCAAAGAGATTTCTTGTCCCCGCTTCCGGTATGGTATTGCCGCCTACTACATCATTGCGCCCTCTGAAGCATCCGCAAACCTTGCCCGTTATGATGGCGTAAAATACGGCACACGGGTCAGCGATGCCGAAAACCTGATGGAGATGTATACCCGCACCCGTGCTGAAGGCTTTGGTGCCGAGGTAAAACGGCGCATCATGATTGGCACCTATGCGCTATCGGCAGGTTACTACGATGCTTATTATCTAAAAGCCCAAAAAGTACGAACCCTGATCAAGCAAGATTTTGAGCGGGCTTTTGAACAAGTTGATGTGTTGGTCTGCCCTACTGCACCTTCAACCGCATTCAAAGCAGGTGACAAAACGACTGACCCCCTCAGCATGTATTTGATTGACCTGATGACGATTCCAGTCAACTTGGCGGGGCTACCTGCTATTAGTGTTCCCTGCGGCTTTGATGGACAGGGCTTACCGATCGGACTGCAATTGATTGGCAATGTTCTGCGCGAAGATCAAGTATTTCAAGCTGCTTATGCCTACGAGCAGGCAACGGAATGGCACACGCACACGCCGACAGTGAAATAAGTTTGGCAGAAGAAACGAGCGCGATCGCTGTGCAAGCTGACGTGAGCTTACAGCAGTGCCTATCGCTTAAAAGCGTAACCTTACCCGGCTTTTGTCAAGGTTCGACTAACTTTGGCGGGACAAAGAACGATGTCACCATGGCGGTAACCTACAAAGCGGACGTACACTAGCTCTCCCGGTTGCACATCAGGCGTATCGGCTAAATGGTGCTGTGGGTCGTAAGGGATCTGCTCCCATACCGCACCAATCGGTTGATAATTCCAGTTCTGGATCAGAGTTTCTAACGGTGTAAACATCGGTAGGAGATTTTTAGCTGGCAAATCTGGTTTAGCTTGAGCAATCTTGCTAACGCTGGGATAGTTGGTAAACAAGTTCTGTAACTGTTTGAATGTGGAGTGTTGAAAATCTGCTGTTAACTGAGTCGCTTGCTGTTGCAATGCCTGTTGAAGCTGCAAGCATTCGTGCGTTAGTTGCTCTTTTTGTTGGGTGAACTCCTGCTGGAGCTGCAAATAGTCCTGACTGAGTTGATCGTTTTGTTGCTGTAATGCCTGTGTCTGTGCGGACTGCTCTTCTAGCAGATGCTCCTTCTGTTGTAATGCTTGCTGAAGTTGCAGATAGTCCTGGCTCAGTTGGTCATGCTGTTGCTCTAGTTCTTGTTGGAGAGTCGAGTGTGAAGTCAATTGCGTTTGCTGTTGAGCTAACTCCTGTTGAGCTAACTCCTGTTGGAGTTGCAGATAGTCCTGGCTGAGTTGGTCGTACTGCTGTTGTAGTGCTTGTTGTTGGAGTGAGTGTGCCGTAGTCAGTTGCGCTTGTTGTTCGGCTAATGCTTGCTGGAGCTTTACTAACTCTTGCTGAAGCGTTAGGTGATCCTGGCTAAGGTGGTCATATTGTTGTTGTAATGTCTGCGTATGAGAC
>JBBSHC010000241.1:0-5986 GCA_038253425.1 Leptolyngbyales cyanobacterium
CCAGACCTGCCAGGGTGATGGATAGCACCGCAAAAGGGCAGCTTGATCAAGGGGACGTAAGTAGTAGCAAGGCTCAAAGGTACTGAGAAAGCGTTCACGGATTTTGCGTCCAGCATAACCAATCCCAACCGCGCCAATCTCCTCTAGACGAGGGGCAAACAAAACTACTGGGCGTGCTCCGGCTGCTGTGCAAACCTGTTCTACGGGTGATACTTCAACCGCTGAGGGCGCAATGAAAAGAAACGCTTGATCGTCAGGACTCACCAGTTCTTCGACGGGGGTTGTTTGCCTTGCGCCTGCTACATCCAGGCTAAAGATTTGATGCGGCACAGAACCCCAGTCCCGTCGTGCTAACGCTGCTGCACCAGCATCCGTAAAGAATATTTTGAGATGAGTATCCGCTTCGCTAAAGAGGGGGAGATAGAGCCACGCGGCTGGCATTGGTTTGAATTCGGGTAGCAGTAAGTCTATTTGGAGGCGAGTATAACCAGCCGCGATCGCTGCTTGAGTGGCACTTTGTGCTTGCGCGATCGCGTCTTCCAACGTTTTGGGAAATTCAACCATTAAGGGCAACAGGGTGAGGGACGGGGGACGATGAATAGGATTTTTGCCTTTGAAAGCTTGAGCTTCAACCGTCTTGAAAGAGGTGTGAGGACACGTGGACGGTAGAGGCATGAGCGCTTACCTGCCATGTATGTTCTCATCCATGTCATTGAGCCAAGGCAAACTCGTTGAGAGTCACTCAATCAATCTAGGAAAATTTGGGACTGCTATCAGTTTATTGATGTTGTTCCCTTTAGGGAAGCGATCTCACCATCGCTGATCTGCCACGTTGAGCAAACGCTTCAGCTATCACCTTTTGTATAGCTGCCGCCACAGGGCTTAGGACATTGGGATCAAAGGGGGGCTGGGGGAAGGTTCCACCCCTGCACCCCGTCCTAACCAGAATGGCTATGGCTATAAAACGCCCAAGCAACGCATCAGTGTAAAACGCATACACTGAAGGCTGGGTCGATCGCTCATGAGACAATCACCCAGCCTTTAAATTCACGCTCTCATACGATGACGGCATTGGAACTGTTAATCTTCACAGGCAACGGCATCTGGTTCCAGTAACCAAACAGTATGTCCCTGAGCCGTTTTTGTGATGGCAACGCTACCGCCTTTGCGTTGTAACCGGGCTGCGAGACCGAGTGCTTGCTCTTGAGTAGTGACGACCTTATGCAGCCCGTAATAGTTACGATCGACATAAATGGCTGCCAATAGCTTGTCTCGATCGGTCATGCTGATGTGACAGGTTTGATACTCGCTACGTGATTCGAGCACCTTGCAATGCGTCAGGTCTTCTGGCTGTACAGGTGGTTGAGACGGCAAGCGAGGGCATGAGTCGGTGTAGGCGTCTGGTTCTAGCCTCCAGATGGCGTACCCCTGCGCAAGTTTGGTAATGACTGCTGCTTTCCCCATTGTTAGCAACCGATTGGCAATCTCTAGCGATCGCTGACGTTCTCTAACCACCTTGACGAGGCTGTAGTATTGATTATCGACAGTGACAGCAGCAACACGATAATTTTCTCCTGGCAAACAAACGTGACAAGAGCGATACTGAGCGCGAGACTCTAAGATAGGAGTTAAATCTGGCTGACCGATCGGTGATTGAGAGAGAGACTGGGATAGCATTAACTGACCTCAAAAGGTGCTCTAGGGAGAATAGGTTGCTAAGGCTTTGACAAGAAACTTGCTTAGAATAATCTATTTTCTCTGTAACGGCTCTCCACTGAAACCGTGATAACGCGCATTTTACAGGGCTGTTGCTGCGCCTAAAGCCTGATCACGCTACGTTTAATGTCAAAATGTCTTATCAAAATGTCTCATCCTTGCCACATTATTGTTTCAGGCAATCCTGCCATGATCTACGCCAGTCGGGGCGGCAACCCTGAGCGAATTCTGCCGATTCTCAAACCCTTTCTCAATAAATTCTGGCAGGAGCGGGATTTGGCGGGAGAAGACAGTGACACACCTGAATGTTTGGTGGCTCAAATCACAGTTCGCTTTGGGTTTGAAATCTGTGAAGACGACTTCTCCAATTTGCGAGTGGGTGTGAACTACGATCCAGCCGCCGAGTATCTTTACTGGATATCGCCCCAACGCGATGTGAGTGTCTGGGTGGCAGAAGCCGCCTATCGCCAGGAGCCATCATTAGGGGTGAAGGGCTGTCGCTTGTGGGACGATGACGGGGCTAAGAGCAACGAAGGGGCGGCGTTTTGAGTGGGGGAATGGGGCGTAACGGTTCGCAGGATCGTTTTGAGTTTTGAGTTTTGGGTCGCTCTTGAAGACTGACTTCTACTTGCCTTTGACTTTTGCCTTTTAACGCCTGAGTGCTGCCCGCTCTGCGACTGTTTCGCTACAGCCTCTAAAGTTTGGCTTGGCAGAATGTTTGATAGTCGGCTTCAACTTGTAGGGCGTAAGCTTGGACATAGTTGAGCAAGGGCTTATGCCAGTCGATATCTTGAGCAAAGATGATGAGATCGTCCGCGATCGCGGAGCCTTGCCGTTCACTACTGAGTAGCTGTCCCCAGGCGGTCACTGCTGCCATTGTTTCGATGACTTTGCGGAGACGACGTAATTTGCCATTCCACTGATTCAGGTTCACCTTGTCTTCCATGGGTTGCAGTTCTCGCAGCACATAGGTTTGACCGTTCATTGCGACCGTATCTAAGAGTGCTGGCGATGCCCACTGTACACGCTGTTGTACGGCGACAATGCGTTCGGCTTGGGTTTCCCACTGTGGTTGTGGTAGCAGTAGATAGGGTTGTAAAGAGGACGTCCAGCCAACCTTGAGATCTAAAAGATAGTTATTGGCAGAATCTTCACCTTCCACCAGCAGTATGTAACGTTCTAGTCCCAAGCTGCCCGTACCTGCAACGCGATAGGCAACATCCAGTAAACGAAAAAACTTTGGCTTTTTCTGCTGGGCTGCCCAGGTTTTGAAGCTTGCCGCAATTGCTTCTCGTTGTGCTGGAGAGATGGCACGGACTTTTTCGTTGAGCCGTAACCGTCGTGTTTTACCTACTTTTGTCGTTCGTTGGGCTATAAAGTCTTTACGTTTACGCTGTTTAAGGCTATCCAATAGCTCTTTCACTAAGCCTGTAGCGGTGTCTCGGTTGACGGTGCCAGTTTGTCCTTTTGCCAAGACATTAGTGTAAACAGTAAGAAAGTTTTGGCAGAGGGACTGAGCATCAGTGCGATCGATGGTGAGTGTGTGCGCTGCTACCAGGATCGAGGTGAGTACTCTTGCTAGATCCCAGGTGCAGGGGGCTAGGGTGGCTTCGTCAAAATCATTAATGTCGAAATAAACGAGGCGATCGCTGCCTTTGTAACTACCAAAATTTTCTAAGTGCAAATCGCCGCAAACCCAGACGGGTGGTGCTACGTTGAGCGGTGAAGCTTCGGGCAGATCGGCATAGAACAGATGGCAGGTACCCCGTAGGAACGCAAACGCATTTTGACGCATGTTCTGATACTTAAGGTCGAGCAATTCAGCCTTGCGACCCTGATTAAACTGCTGGATACGCTCAACGACGTTTGCCATAGTCTTATGTTGCCTGGGGTTGCAATGGTAGCATTATGTTTAGAGGCTGTAGCGAAAGAGTCGCGGAGCGGTCAGCCGTAGCCGTCAGCAGTTAGGCGTTAAAAGGCAAAAGGCAAGAGTCAAAGGCAAGTCGGAGCCAGACTTCAAGAGCAACTCAAAATTCAGCGCTCAGCCAAATGTGTGCTTGATTGCAGCGCGTTTACTGGCTCTTCGTTAAACAGCTTAAAATTAAGCATAGGTTGGGATGAGATCGGTTGGCATGAATTTAATTTGGTCGCGCTTTTTACGGTCAGCATATCAAAGGGACCCTCTTACCAGTTTTGTCATGACGGTAGGAGCGGTCGATGCCGCGATCGGTGGCTTAAACGAACAGTGGTCTTTAAGGACGGCGGGGTTGGGAACAGTGGGCGTGGCGATCGCGCTCCGGTGGTGGCAACAGTATCGACAGCAGCCGTTTGAACAACACGATCGGGCGCTTCATTTGCTACCGCCGCAATCCTCCCGTCCTACTTTACCGCCGCTTCTGCCTAAGAAAACACCACCGCGTGGTAAGCGCTAGGGCTATGTGTAGGCACCTTGAAAGCGATGCAAGCTGAGTACACTTTGAGCGATCGTGAACGTTCAGGAAAACTTTCAATCTCAGCCGAAACCCGCCAAACCCTTTCGCAATTTGATACCCTAGCGTAAATAGACTAGGGAAGAACGGTGGACATTCAAATCGGCAGGGGCAAAACCGCCCGTCGGGCATACGGTATTGACGAGATTGCGCTTGTTCCTGGACAGCGAACCCTCGATCCAAAGTTGGCGGATACGCGTTGGCAACTTGGCGGTATTGAACGCGAAATTCCCATCATTGCCAGCGCGATGGATGGCGTAGTAGACGTGGGTATGGCAGTGCGGCTCTCTGAGTTGGGGGCGCTGGGTGTGCTAAATCTAGAAGGTGTGCAAACTCGCTATGCGGATCCAAATCCTGTCCTCGATCGCATCGCGTCGGTGGGCAAAGATGAATTTGTGTCGCTGATGCAAGAGCTTTATGCGGAACCCGTAAAACCAGAGCTCATTGAGCAGCGCATTCAGGAGATCAAGCAACGGGGTGGAGTTGCGGCTGTGAGTGCAACGCCGATCGCCGCTACAAAATATGGCACAGCCGTTGCCAAAGCGGGTGCTGATCTGTTTTTCGTGCAGGCTACAGTGGTCTCCACAGCTCACCTGTCACCAGCATCAGTCACTCCCCTTGATTTAGCAACCTTCTGCCAGGAGATGCCGATTCCGGTCATTCTTGGCAACTGCGTGACGTACGAAGTAGCACTCAACCTCATGAAAGCAGGGGCGGCTGGCATTCTTGTCGGTATTGGACCGGGAGCCGCTTGTACGTCACGGGGGGTGCTGGGGGTGGGGGTACCGCAAGCCACTGCGATCGCGGATTGTGCCGCTGCCAGAGATGACTACTATCAAGAAACAGGCAACTATGTGGCAGTCATTGCTGATGGTGGTTTGATTACAGGCGGCGACATCTGTAAATGCATTGCTTGTGGTGCCGATGGGGTCATGATTGGCTCTCCGTTTGCCAGGGCGAAAGAAGCCCCCGGACGCGGCTATCACTGGGGCATGGCAACTCCTAGCCCCGTACTGCCACGCGGTACTCGCATTCGTGTTGACACCACTGGCACGTTAGAGCAAATTCTACGCGGACCAGCTCAGCTTGATGACGGCACCCACAACCTTCTCGGTGCGCTGCAAACCAGCATGGGTACTTTGGGCGCGAAAACGCTTAAAGATATGCAACAGGTTGATGTTGTGATTGCACCCTCGTTGCTCACTGAAGGTAAGGTCTACCAAAAGGCACAGCAGTTAGGCATGGGTAAATAGACTTGGTTGGCATTTGTTCGTTCTGTTCTACGGTCCAGCAAACAAATGCCAGTTTGAGCTAAGCGATCGCAAAGCTTAACATTGCTCAAACGGTTGACTTAACGCTTTATGAGCAAATTCTTAAGACTTCTTCCAGGTCGTTCAAGAATGGCTGGAAAAAAATAAAGCGTCGTCTACAATAAAGGAAGCGGAGACAAATGTTTCCGTTCACTCCTCACACCACACTCCGCCTGGACGTTTGTTCGGGCGGTTCCTTTTTAAGCATCTATTATAGCTGCCGCCACAGGGCTGAGGACAGTGGGATCAAAAGGGGGTGGGGGCAATGACCCCAGCCAGGGGTTCCACCCCTGCAACCCGTCCTAACTAGAACGGCTATGGCTATAACCCTCATGATTCATCAGTCGCGCCAGTCCCAAAAGAGATGTCTAAATATATAAACATTGCAATCCAAAGCTGCGATTTTCGCTATGGTAGAATCTTGGGACAATGATACAGGCAAGGATTCCTAGAATGTCAGCAGCCGCGCAA